>NZ_JBEXGL010000001.1:0-182295 GCF_040607315.1 Micromonospora sp. NPDC005305
CGCTCGTCATCGGACAGTTCCACCACACCACGCGGACGACCAGCCACCCCGACAGCCTACTATCTGCCGGCGAAATAACGACTCAGGACACTAGGTCCTCTCCCGCTGTTGCGGAGCGTTGTTTCGGGGGTGGCGGGGCCGGTGGATGCGGGTCGGACCGCCCCGGACTGGCGGGTCCGGGTGGGCAGCGCGCCGCCGGGGCCCGTCGGGGCCGGCGGGTGCGGCGGCCGGGTCGGCGGCGGCCCGGCCGCACCGCCGCCGGACACCGTGCCGCCGGGGGGTGCGGTCGCGGTCGCGGTGACCAGACCGAGGGGCAGCAGGACGACGGCGGCGGTCCCGCCGCGCGGGCCGGGACGAAGCGACACCCGGGCGCCGCACCGGGCGGCGAGCAGGGCGGCGACGTGCAGTCCGGCGCGTCCGGCGGGCGGGCCGTCCGGGGGCGGACGGTCCAGGAGGTCGTTCGCCTCGGCCAGCGCGGCGGGGTCCAGGCCGGGCCCGTCGTCGAGGATCACCACGGCGCAGCCCTGCGGCCCCGGCTCGCCGGCGAGCCGGACCGTGGTGTGCTCCGGGGAGCAGGCCAGCCCGTTCTCGATCAGCTCGGCCAGCAGGTGGACGACGTCGGTGACGCCGGAACCGGCGAGCGTCCACGGCCAGTGCGGCGCGACCAGGACGCGGTGGTAGTCCGGCACCTCGGCGACCGCCCCGCGTACCACGTCGAGCAGCGGCACCGGCCGCCGCCAGCGGCGGGCCGGCGCCGCACCGGCCAGGATCACCAGCTTCTCCACGTTGCGCCGGATCCGGGTGGCGAGGTGGTCGAGCCGGAACAGGTCGGCCGTCTCCTCGGCGGTCCGCTCCCGCCGCTCCATCGTGCCGAGCAGGTCGAGCTGCTCGCGCAGCAGTGCCTGGTTGCGCCGCGTCAGCTGCAGGAACAGCTCGCCGGTGGCGGTCTCCGCGGACCGAGAACCGGCCTCGCCCGGGGTCTCCGCCCGGGCGGCGGTGCCCGAGCGGTCCGGCCCGCCGGCCAGGCGGCGGACGGTGCGGGACCAGGCGGCCAGCACGACGAGCACGGCGATGAGCCCGAGCCCGACCACCAGGCCGGTCCTGGTGACCACCAGGGCGGCGCCCGGCGCGGCCCGCTCGACGCTGCCGCGGGCCGTGGTGGTCACCAGGTCCCGCAGCCCGCTCAGGGCGGGCTCGACGGCCTCCCGCCAGCTCTGCCCGCTGATCCCGGCCGTGCCGCCGCGGCCCGGGGCCCGGAGCAGCCGGTCCTCCAGCCGCAGCAGGCCGGCGAACCGGGGGCCCTCCACCAGCCGCTGGTGCTGCTCCCGTCCGCCGGCCGGCAGCGCGGCGGCGGCCGTCGTCCGGGCGTACCGCTGGACGGTCAGCAGCTCGACCAGGCGGCGCCGGTCGTCGTCGCCGATCCCGCCGCCGGCCAGGGCGGCGGTCACCAGGGTGTCCTCGCGGGCGAGCAGCTCCCGGGCCCGGGCCAGCGCGACGACGGCCCGGGTCTCGGCAGCCAGCGCGTCCTCGCGCCCGCCCCACTCCGGGCCGTACACCGCGAAGGCGGCGTCGACCAGCCGGTCGTACGCGGCGACCGCGCTGGGCCGGTCGAGCCGGCCGCCGTCCACGTCGGACCGGAGGGTGGCCAGCCCGGTCAACTGCCGGACCAGCTCGTCGGCCCGGTCCCGCACCGCGCCCGCCGTGAGCAGGCGCGGGTCGTGGTCCTCGGTGAACGCGCGCACCGGGGCGACGGCGCCGTCCGTCCGGTCCCGCGCCTCGGCCAGGGCGGCCCGCGTCCGCCCGGCACCGGCGATCGTCTCGGCGGTCAGCCGGCGTTCGAGCTGGAGGTCGAGGATCAGCAGGTCGGTGGGCTGGCCGAGGGTGTCCGCCAGGGCCCGCACCCGCACGAGGTCGGCGGCGTCCCGGCCGGTCAGCACGGCCGCGTACGCCCAGAGGGTCAGCAGCACGGCGGCCAGCGCGGCGAGCCTCAGCCGCAAGCCGGGGCGACCGGGGCGCCCCGCCGGCCGGCTCACCGCGGGTCCCGTTCCGGCCACGGCTGCCGGCCGGCGACGCCCGACCGGTCCGCCACGACGGTGCGCAGGAGGGCCAGCAGCTCCGCCCGGTTGGCGCAGTTGAGCCGGGACCGCATCCGTGCCACGTGGTGCTCCACCGTCTTCGCCGAGATGAAGAGCCGGTCCCCGATCTCCCGGTAGGTCAGGCCGGCCAGGACCAGTTCGGCCACCTCGTGCTCCCGGTCGCTGAGCCGGTACCGGGTGGGGCCGGCGTCGGCCGCCGGCGCCGTGCCGTCTCCCGCGCCGTCCGCGCGGGCGGGCGACCGGGCCTGGAGCACCCGGGCGCACTCCAGCAGGGTGGTCATGGCACGGCGGTCCGAGGTGCGGATCGCGGCCTGCCCGGCGAGGCGGGCGGCATCCCAGCACAGCCCGGTGTCGTGCAGCCCGCGGGCGGCGGCCTCCACCCGGACGGGGTCCACGACGCCGCGCAGCACCTCGACCCAGACCGTGGCGGCTTCCGCGGCCGCGGCGGCGTACCGGCTGTGATCGGCGGCGGCGAGCAGGGCGGCGACGTGCGCGTCGGCGACCGTCGGCTCCTCGGTGAGGATGGCGGCGTGCAGCCCGGTCCAGTGCAGCGGCGCGCTCCACAGCGCCGGGCCGCCGAGGCGGTCCAGCAGCAGCCACGCCTCCCGCAGGTACGGCTTCAGCCGGGCGAGGTCGCCCAGCCGGGCCCCGGCGACCGCCAGCTCGCCCAGCGGCAGCAGGGTGAACAGGTCCACCGGGTGCCGGACCACGGCCTCCAGCGCCGGGCCCCATCCGCCTTGGAGCCCCGCCACGTCGCTGTTGCGCCGGGCGATGCCGAGCCGGAGCGCACTGGCCAGGAGCAGGTCGCGAGGCTCCAGCGGCCGGTCGCCGGCGGTCACCGCGGCGAGGCGGTCGGCCGCGGCGGCCGTCTGGCCGCGGACCATCAGGATCCAGGCCTGCAGCAACCGATGCCGGCGGGCCATCAGCGGCCCACCGATCCCGGTCGTCACGGCCCGGTCCAGCACGCTCTCGGCGATGTCCAGCTCGGCACAGTGGATGGCGGTCAACGCGGCGAGCGCCGCCGGGCTGTCCGGCAGGAGCACCCGCCGCCCGTCGGGCTCCAGCAGCGCGGTGGCCTGCACGAGCCGGGACAGGACGCTGGTCGGCGCGGCGGTGACGCTGTCGCGTACCCCCTCGGCCATCAGCCGCGCGGCGCTGGCGTGCAGCGTCGGCGGCCCGCCGGCCGGGTCGTCGGCCAGGTCCACGCCCGCGACCGGGCGGCCGAGGGCGAGGGCTCCGACGGCGGCGAACGCCGCGGACGGGGCGAGGCGGGACCACCGGTACAGCTCGACGCTGCGCTCCACCTGGCCCCGGTGCGCCAGCGCCGTCGCGGCCACCGTGGCCGCCTCCGCCCGGACGGCCGGCGGGGCCGTCGCGAGCAGCCGGTTCGCCAGCCGCAGCGCGGCCTCCAGGTCGCCGGCGAGCGCCGCGGCGACGGCCTGGCGGGCACCGGCCGGGATCCCTCCGGCGGCGGCCGCGGCGAACAGTTCGGCGGACAGCGCCGGCTCGCCGCCCAGCGCCTCCTCGGCCGCGGCCTCCAGCGCCGCGGCCGGGCAGTCGTCGAGGGCGCCGGCCGCGCGCAGCGACCGGACCAGCGGGAGCACGGCCGCGCCACGACCGAGCTGCACCTCGGTGAGGCGCCGCCAGATCGCGCTGCGTTCGGTGGCCGGGCTGAGGGCGACGACCGCCCGCCGCACGATCGGCGCGAGCCGGCCGTCCGCGCCGAGCAGGCCCGCCGCCCGGGTGTACGCCACCAGTTCGTCCACCGAGGCCGGCTCCCGGTCGAGCAGCGGGCCGAGCAGGTCCACGGGCAGCGGGACGCCCGCGGCGACGGCCAGCAGCAGCCGCCGGACGTCCTGCGGCAACTCCTCCAGGTCCGGGCCGAACGCGAGGATGGCCGGCCGCGGCAGCTCGGTCGGCAGGCCGGGCCGCCTCTCCGACCCGCGCAGCCCCCGGACCAGCCGCTCGACGTCCCGCGGCACCCCACCGGTCTGCGCGTGCACGAACGCGGCCAGCTCACCTTCCGGGCCGGGGTCGGGCACGCCGGCGAGGTAGTCGCGGGTCTGCTCGACGGTGAACGGGTCGAGCACGAGCTGCTGCCCGTCGCGTTTCAACGCCTCGGCCAGCCCGGCCAGCGCCCCCGGCCGGGGCCACGGGCGGTAACCGACCAGCAGCCGGTGCCGGCCGCCGGTCACCAGCCGGCGCAGCGTCTCGAGCCGCGCGTCGTCGAGCAGGTGCGCATCGTCGACGAGCAGCACGGTCCCGGGGTCGACCGGGCGGTCCGGGCCCGGAGCACCTTCCCGCACCGTGCGGCCCGCGTCCCGGTGGGCCCGCGCCAACTCCCGGAGCAGGGCGGTCTTTCCGTGGCCGCCGGGACCCGTCACGCCGACGGCGAGGGGGCGCCCGGGATCCGCCACGACCGCTGCGAGCAGGGCGGCCGGCCCGGTGCCGAGCACGAGCCGGGCGTCGGTGACGGTACTCATGATCATGTCGGTCATCCTTCGCGGTCCCGGCTCCGGCCGCGGGCCAGCGCCAGGCGGGACGCCTTCGGCAGGTTCAGCGGCGTGACCCGGACCGGGGGGCGGGCCGGCGGCTCGCCGTGGTGGGGGTGGTCGGGTTCGGCGTCCCGCCACGCCGGAACGGCCGGCGCGGCGGCACCGACCGGTGCGGTGGCGGGGATCGGCGCCGGGCGGCGCGGGCGCGGTGCCACCACCTGGCAGGCGGCGAGCGCCGCCCCGGTGGCGGCGGTCAGCTGAGGGTCCGGCTCCACCTCGACGGGCACGGGAAGCGCGGCGGTGAGCAGTTCGGTGACCAGCGGGACGCGGGCCGAGCCGCCGGCCAGGAGGACGCCGTCGAGCTGCGCCGGCGTGAGGCCGGCCGAGTGCACGGTCTGTGCCAGCAGGTCGACGGTGGCGCGCACCGCGGGCCGGATCATGTCCTCGAACTGCGCCCGGGTCACCGGCACCCGGACGGGGCCGCCCGGCAGGGTGAGCATGACGTCGGCCTCGGTGGCGATGGTCAGCTCCCGCTTGACGCGGCCACACTCCGCCAGCAGCCCGCGCAGGGCCGGGTGGGCCTCCGCGCCGGCGAACTCCCGGCCGAGCGTGGCGCGCACGTGCTCGGCGAGCGCCTCGTCGAAGTCGGTGCCGCCGAGCGTCTCCAGACCCTGCGGCAGGCCGAACGTCTCGTACCTGCCCCGCGCGTTGCGGCGGACCAGCGCCGCCTCGAAGGTGTTGCCGCCCAGGGCGTACACCGCGGCCGTGGTGCCCGGGAAGCCCCGCGCCGCATGGCTCTCGGCCACCGTGACCGTGCGCGGGAGCAGCGTCACGTTGCGCAGGTCGAGGGCCCACAGCGCCCGGTGCAGCAGGTCCCGCCGGTGCGGGCCCCACCCGGCGGGATGGCTCAGCACGACGGCCTCGGGGAACTCGCCCTCGTAGGCGGAGACCCGGTGCACCACCCACGCCGCCAGCTCGGCGACCAGCGTCTCCGGCGGGCACGACTCGCCGCCGAGCAGGAGGGGCACGTCGTCACCGACCCGGCGGACGAAGTCCCGGGTCGTGCCGCTGCGGTCGTCGGTCGCCGGCTCGCCCACCCGGAGCGACCCGTCGGGCGCCAGGTGCAGCACCGACGGTACGACGGCCGACCGGCCACCCAGCGTGACGACCTCGGGGCGGGCCCAGGAGTCGCCGCGCCGGCTCGCGACGGTGGCGGCAGTGCCTGTGTTCCCGATGTCCAACCCCAGGACGTACGGCATTCGTTCTTCCTCCACCGCGAGTGGCCTGGGGACGGTGTCGGCACCGTGGCAACCCACCCCCGGCGAACCCCGTGGGCTCCTACGTTCGTACCAGAGATCGGCTCCGACCCGGTACCCTAACTCCGGCCGGCCCGGCTCCCCCTGCCCCCCTAACGCACGAGGGGGCGAGGACCCTAACCGGCGGGGGCGGGTTGCGGGTCGCGCCCCGATGACGACGGGTGGCCCCCCGCCCTAGCGTCAGTGTCGCGGCACGACGGTGCTGACGATACGTTCGAGGAGAAGCCCCCATGGAATCGCACCAGACCCTGCACGACTTCGTGCTCAACCTGCTCACCGACCCCGACGCGCGGTCGGCCTTCGACCTCGACCCGGAGGGCGCGCTGCAGGCCGCGGGGCTGACCGACGTCACCGCCGCCGACGTGCAGGACGTCGTCCCGCTGGTGGTCGACTACGCCCCCGGCGCGGCGGGGCTCGCCCCGGTGGCCCCGGTGGTCGGGCAGCTCGGGCTCGACCCGCTCACGAGCGACGTCACCGACGTGGTCGGCCAGGTCCAGGCGGTGCCGCACCAGATCGGCGTGAGCAGCTCCCACAGCGGTGTGGACGTGTCGGCCGGCGCGCTGGGCGCCATCGCGGTCGACCCGGCCGGCCTGTACGCCGGCGTGGCCCTGGCCCCGGGCATCGGCCTGGGCGTCGGGCCCGGCGGTCTCGGGACCGACCTGACCGCGGTGCACGACGTGGCGGACACCCTCGACTCCGACGTGGTGGGCACGGTGAACACCGCCGTCGACCCGGTCGTCGGTGACGTCACCGGGGTGGTCGGCGAGCCGCTCGGCACCACGGCCGGCACCGACCTGCTGCACGACGGCGGCGTGCTCGGCGGCGACCTGGGTGTCCTCTCCGGCACGCAGGGCCAGGTGCACGGCGTCGTCGGTTCGCTCGGCCTCGACCAGACCCTCGGCGGGCTCGGCCTGGGCGACGGCAGCGGCGTGGTCCCGCCGGTGCACGTGCCGGCCACCGTGGATGGTGTGACGCACCAGGTCGACAGCACGCTTACCGGTGTGACCGGCACGGTCAGCGGCGTGACGGGCACCGTCGGCGGCCTGACCGGCGGGCTCACCGACGGGATCACCGGCGACGCCGGGGCGCACGGCGCGGGGGTCCACGGCGACGCGCACGCCTCGTCCGACGGCGGCCTGCTGGGCGGGCTGCTCTGACGGAGGGCTCAGGCAGGAGCGGGAGGCACGATCCGGCCTCCCGCTCCTTTTCCGTTCACGACCCTCTTGATAATTGAGCCGAAATCCGCACACTTGGTGCGTGATCGCGGGGATCTGGCTGGATGTGCTCGATGAGATCGCCCGTACGTGCAGTGCACACGGGCGAGGCGACCTGCTCCAGACGGTGCGGCAGAAGCGGGTCCAACTGCTGGACCCCCGGCTGCGTGTGCTGGTCATCGGTGAGTCTCAGCAGGGCAAGAGTCAGCTGATCAACGCCATCGTCAACGCGCCGGCCTGCCCGGTCGGCGACGGCCGCACCACCGTGCTGCCGACCGTGGTGCAGCACGCCGAGGTCCCGTCGGCCGCCGTGGTCCAGGCGCCACCCCCCAACCCGGGCCGGCCCGCCGGCGCGGCGCTCCCGGCGACCGGCGAGCGGACCCCGGTGCCGCTGGACCAGGTCGCCGCCGGGGTCGCCGGCACGTTCGGCCGCCGGCCGGGCGGCGGTCCCGCGTACGTCGAGATCGGACTGCCGCGCGCGCTGCTCGGCTCCGGGCTGGTGCTGGTGGACACCCCGGGCACGGAGGAGGCCGCCGCGCTGGGCGCCGCCGGCCCGGCCGCCGCCCCGGCGTGGGCGGACACCGTGCTGCTCGTCTCCGACTCCACCCGGGAACTCTCGGCCGGCGAGCTGACCATGCTGCTGCACGTCGCGCGGTCGCACCCGAACGTGGTGCTGGTGCAGACCAAGACGGATCTCGTGCCGGACTGGCGTGCGGTCGCCGAGCGCAACCGCCAGCACCTCGCCGAGGCCGGCGTGCCGGCGCCGGTCATCCCGGTCTCGGCGGCCCTGCGACTGCGCGCGGCCGTCGGCGACGACCGGGAGCTGAACGCCGAGTCCGGCTTCCCCGTGCTGATCGGCCGGTTGCAGCGGGACCTCGCCGGCAAGTCCGACCGACTGGCGCGGGCCGCGGTCGGCGTGATCGCCCGGACCGTGGTGGAACAGCTGGCCGCGCCGCTGCGCGCCGAGCTGGAGAGCCAGGAGGTCGAGGAGCAGTCCGGTCCCATCTCCCGGCTGCACGCGGCGCAACGCGAGGTCGACGAGCTGCGTCGCTGCTCCACGAGGTGGCAGAACACGCTGGCCGACGAGATGGCCGACGTGCTCGCCGACATCGAGTACGACCTGCGGGACCGGACCCGGCAGATCCTGCGCGAGGTCGACGACGCGTTCGACAGCGCCGACCCGCTGGTCAGCTGGGACACGTTCCAGGAGTGGCTGGAGCGCAGCCTCACCGAGGCGGCGGAGGCCAACCACGAGTGGCTGGTCCGGCGCTGCGACTGGGCCGCGCGGCGGGTGGCCGACACCTTCGCCCGGTACGGCGGGGACGTGCTGCCGCCCTGGTCGATGACGACGCCCCCGGACCTCGGCGACGGCCTGCCCGAGCTGGAACGGCCCACCGTCGACCGGTTCACCCCCAGCCAGAAGCTGATCAGCGGCATGCGGGGTTCGTACGGCGGCCTGCTGATGGTCGGCCTCGCGACGACGCTGGCCGGCATGCCCATGATCAACCCGCTGTCGGTGGGGGTCGGCGCGCTGTTCGGCGGCAAGAGCATCCGCGACGAGAGCAAGCAGTTGCTCCGCCGCCGCCAGGCGGTGGTCAAGACGGCGATCCAGCGGTACGTCGACGACTTCTTCGTCCGGGTCACCAAGGACCGCCGGGACGCCGTCCGGCAGGTGCAGCGGATGCTGCGGGACCACTTCACGGCGCTGACCGAGGAACTCCAGGAGGCCATCATCCGGTCGTTCCGCAGCGCCAAGCAGGCCGCCGACACCGACGCGGCCGTCCGCGACCAGCGGCAGCGGGAGATCCGGTTGAAGATGACCCGGCTGGCCGGGCTCTTCGAGCAGGCCCAGCAGTTGACCGGCGCCCGATCCGCTCCGACGCCGCTGGAGCCCCGGCCATGACGGTCGGGCTGCGGCTGGACGAGGCGGTGTGGGGCCTGCTGCACCAGGCGCTCCAGCACTACCGGGACAACCCCAGGGCGACGGACCACCTGCGGCACCAACTGGCCCGGCTGGAGCAACCGCTGCGGATCGCGATCGCCGGCCCGTGGCGCTCCGGCAAGTCGACCCTGCTGAACGCCGTCATGGGGGAGGAGGTCGCGCCGGTCGACGGGGTGGATGGCAGCACCGTCTTCACCTGGTACGAGGACGGGCCGCAGCCGAGCGCCACCGCGTACGCGAACGGCCAGCCGCCGCAGGAGCTGGCGATCGCCAAGTCGGCGACCGGGATGCGGGTGGACCTCGTCGGCTGGCGGGCGGGTGAGCTGCGCGACATCGTGGTGCAGTGGCCGACCCGGACGCTGCGCCAGGTCACCCTCATCGACACTCCGGCCACCGGCCGGGACGAGCAGGGCCGGGCGCCGGTCATGGAGCGGGTGCTGCGGGACGCGGACGCGGTGCTGTACCTGACCCGGGACGGCCGCGACAGCGACCTGCGGGTGCTGGAGACCAGCCGGGAGAGCGCGGTCGGGCAGGCCGCCGCCGTGCACGTGATCATGGTGCTGTCCCGGGTGGACGAGACCGGCGGTGGACGGATCGACGGCCTGCTCACGGCCCGCCAACTCGCCCGGCGCCAGCACCGGGACCCCCGGGTGAACGAGCTCAGCGTGCACGTCGTGCCGTGCAGCGGCCTGCTCGGCCTGGCCGGCCGGATCCTCAGCGAGTCGGACTACGCCGTGCTCGCGGCGCTGGCCCGGGTGCCCCGGCCGGAGCTGGAGACGCACCTGCTCTCGGCCGACCGGTTCCTCCGCGGCGACCTGCCCGTCCATCTCGACACCGGCGTGCGCGCCGGTCTGCTGGACCGGCTCGGGCTCTTCGGGATCCGGCTGGCGACCACGCTGATCCGCACCGGCTGCGACAGCCGGGCGAAACTCTCCGCCGAGCTGATCCGGCGCAGCGGCCTGACCGAGCTGCGCGAGTCGGTGGCCCGCCTCCTCGTCGACCGGCGGGACACGCTCAAGGCGCGCTCGGCGCTGGCGGCCGTCGAGGCGCTGCTGCGGGCCGAGCCCGGCCGGGGCACGGACGAACTGCTGGGCCGGGTCGAGCAGATCCTGGTCGGGGCGCACGAGTTCCGCGAGCTGCGCCTGCTCGCCGCGCTGCGGACCACCCGGCTCGGCTTCGACGCCGACCTGGCCGCGGAGGCGGCACGGCTGGTCGGCGGCGACGGGGTCGGCCTCGCGGCCCGGCTCGGCGTGGAGCACGACGCGACCGTGCACCGCCTCTGGGACGCCGCCTCGGACGCCCAGTGGCGGTGGCGGAACCGCGCGGAGGACCCGCTGCTACGCCTGGCCCAGCGGCGCGGCGCCCAGGTCGTCGTCCGCAGTTGTGAGGGGATGCTCGCCGAGCTGGCCGAGGGGGGCCGGTGACCGCCGCCGGCGGAGCCAGGCGATCGGACGGACCTTCTCCAGGGGCAGGAAGCTGGTCATCGCCACCAGATGCGGCGCGAACGAGATGGTGATCGTCGCGATGGTCACCAGGTGGAACGAGTAGAAGGAGCCGACCATGGCGAGCCGCCACCGCTCGGGCAGCAGGAAGACCAGCGGGCTCAGCAGCTCGAAGGCCAGGATGCCGAACTGGGCGACGATCAGCAGGTGCGGCACCTGGGCGATCACGTCGGCCAGGTCGGTGCCGCGCCGGATGATCGCGCGGGCCAGCACCGAGCCGGTGGCCCAGTCCAGGCCGCCGAAGCGAAACTTGGCCCAGGCGGCCAGGAAGTAGGTGCAGATGACCGCGATCTGCGTGACCCGCAGCGCCCAGCCGCCCGCCTCGGTGCGGGTGAGGTCCCCGTGCCGGGCCCGCCCCGCCGTGGGCAGCACGGCCAGCGCGACGAGCAGCCCGACCCGGTCGTGGTCGACCTTGCCGTAGCTCATCGCGACGATCATCCACTCGAAGTAGAGGGCGAAGACCGTCCAGCCGAGCAGCCGGGGCGCCCGGCCGGTGGCGGCGAGCAGCGAGACCGCCAGCAGCACCCAGAAGACGACAGCGACCAGGGTCGGGGTGGGGGTGGGCAGCGGGAGCAGCCGGCCGATCAGCAGCGGCTGGTAGAGGTCGCCGGGCACGTCGACCCGGGTGCGTACCCAGGGGGTGAAGATCACCAGGTCGGCGGCGACGAAGAGGTAGACGAGGGTGCGGAAGGCGGCCACCCGGCCCCGCGGGACCGCCTCGGTCAGCCAGCCGGTCACGGGGCGGTCTCCCAGCGCACGGCGGTGCGGTCGGTCCAGCGGCCGGTCGGCCGGCCGCCCTGGATGTCGTACCAGCGGACCACGATGCGGACCTCGGCGAGCGGGGGGGCCGCCGGGTGGCGCTCGGCGTACGCCTGGGCGACCCGGCGGAGCAGGCTCGGGTCGGCGGCGTACCGGTCCTGCTGGCCCTCGATCTCGGCGCGCCGGATGCCGGTGGCGTCCTGGCCGAGCGGCACCACGGCCCCGCTGCGGTCGACGCCCTCGACGCGGGTGTCGGGGGCGGGCGCGTCAGGCGGGTCGGAGGTGGAGTACATCCGGAACGGCCCGAACGGGAAGTCGTCGTCGGTGCCGCGCACGGTGCCGAGGAGGAGCAGCGCCAGCCCGAGCAGAGTGGCGCCCAGCCGGACGGCACGCCCGCGGGTGGTCAAGGTCTCCATCGGCTCGTGACGATACGGGATGAACATGCCCGGAAGGCGTCGGTCCGTCGTCCAGTCCTCGCTGCCCGTGTCGCTCTTTCCGGTCGCCCCGGACGACACCGGCCGGGCCCCGCGGTGGGGGCCCGGCCGGTGGTGTCGGCGCCGCTCGGCTCGGTGCTTGTCGAGTCGGCTCAGTGCTTGTGGCCGTGCTCGGCGAGCTTCTTGCGGACGTCCTCCATGTCGAGCTGCTCGACCTGCTCGATCAGGTTCTCCAGGGCCGACTCGGGCAGGGCACCCGGCTGGGCGTAGACGATCACGCCGTCGCGGATCGCCATCACGGTCGGGATGGAGCTGATGTTGAACTTGGCGCCCAGCTCCTGCTCGGCCTCGGTGTCGACCTTGCCGAAGACGATGTCCGGGTGCTTCTCGGACGAGCGCTCGTAGACGGGGGCGAAGCGCTTGCACGGGCCGCACCAGTCCGCCCAGAAGTCGAGCAGGACGATGCCGTCGCGTTCGGTCACCTCGTCGAAGTTGGCCGTGGTCAGCTCAACCGTTGCCATTGCACTCTCCGATCAACGCGGATTTCCTACGTCCCGTGGAACCAGGGTCGATGGTTTGGCATTCCCGTGACGTGCGCGACGAAACACTGCGCAGCGCGTCGGTGACGGAGGGACGCATCGAGCAAGGTCTGTGTACCCCGTCCTGCGGAACGCAAGTGCACGACGCATTTGCGTGACGGGACGTGATGGGAGCGCTTCCAGGGTGATCGCGGCCGATTCGCGCTACGAATCGGTAACTTGACGCTTGACAAGCGGGGATTCGACAGGCGGAGATCGCTTGTGGAGTGATCACGAGTCACTACGCGTAGTGTTACGAAAAGATAAATGTGACGCCCGTCTCTGTCGTCACAGTACCGGCGTACGGCAGAATCTGTCGCATCAGAGCGTGGGCGGCGGGTGCCGGGGAGGGCCCCGCCGCTCATTGCGTCTCCACCCGGGTCGGTCCGGGTGTGACTTTTCCGCACCGGCTGCGCCCCGCCCACCGCCTTAACAAGCGGTAAGGCATGCTGTGCCGAACTCCATCGCCGCCCGTCGAAGGGGACCAGGATGCAGTTCGGCCGCTACTACGAAGAGTTCGAGGTCGGCGCCGTCTACCGGCACTGGCCGGGCAAGACGGTCACCGAGTACGACGACCACCTCTTCTGCCTGCTCACCATGAACCACCACCCGCTCCACATGGACGCCCACTACGCCGAGTCGGCGAGCCAGTTCAAGCGCAACGTGGTGGTCGGCAACTACATCTACTCGCTGCTGCTCGGCATGTCGGTGCCGGACGTCAGCGGCAAGGCGATCGCCAACCTGGAGATCGAGTCGCTGCGGCACGTCGCCCCGACCTTCCACGGCGACACCATCTACGGCGAGACGACGGTGCTGGACAAGCGGGAGTCCTCCTCCAAGCCGGACCGCGGCGTGGTCGCCGTGGAGACCCGGGGCTACAACCAGGACGGCACGCTGGTCTGCGTGTTCCGCCGCAAGGTCATGGTCCCCAAGAAGGAGTACGCGGCCGCTGCCCTGCCCGAGGGGGTCGACCCCGAGCGGCCCAGCTTCCCCGAGCCGCGCTGACCTCTCCCGTACGCCCGGAAGGGCCCCTTCGCCGATCCGCGGGGAAGGGGCCCTTTTCCCGTTCCGGGGCATATGCTGACGCCGGAGGTCACCATGAGCCACTCCGTCGCCGGAGAGCCGCCCTCTGCCGGCCGCCGTGCCGCACCGCTGACCACCGCCGTCTACTCCGCGGCCGAGTGGGACCTGTTGACCGACCTGCCGGGCCGGGTCCTCGTCGCCGCCGCCACGCCCGGTCCGGGCCGTCCGCCGCGTGGCGTCGCCGCCGGGCTCGCCGGGCTGGACGCGGTGGCCGCCGGCCGGGCCTTCGACAGCGACCTGGTCCGGGCCGTGGTCGCCGCGATCTACGCCCGCCACGACGGCGCCGCCGACCGGCACGAGCGCCTCACCGACCTGGTCGACCTGCTCGCCGCCGCCCGGGCCGCGGTGCGGGTGTTGCGGCGGCGCGCCGACCCCGCAGACTCGGCGGCGTACCGGCAGTGGGTGGAGTCGGTCGCGGCCCGCGTGTGCCGGGCCGGCGAGGCCGCCCCGAGCCCCGCCGACCGGCGCTTCCTCGACCGGCTCGCGGGCGCGCTCGACCTCCGCTGACCTGCCGGCCCGTGACGGCCGTCCGCCCGGTTGGGCCGTACCCTCTGCAGACCGTGACCGACGACCAGCTCGACGTGGGCGTGGGGCCGTGGCCCGGCGACCCGCCGGACGACCCGCGCTACGACCCGGAGCTGCTCGCCCAGGGCGACCGGCGCAACGTCGTGGACCGGTACCGCTACTGGCGGCGCGAGGCCGTGGTGGCCGACCTGGACCGCCGCCGGCACGACTTCCACGTGGCCGTCGAGAACTGGCAGCACGACTTCAACATCGGCACGGTGGTCCGCAACGCCAACGCCTTCCTCGCCGCCGAGGTGCACATCGTCGGGCGGCGGCGGTGGAACCGGCGGGGCGCCATGGTGACCGACCGCTACCAGCACGTGCGGCACCACCCGACGATCGAGGAGTTCGTGGCCTGGGCGGCGGGGGAGCGGCTGCCCGTGGTCGGCATCGACAACCTGCCCGGCTCGAAGCCGCTGGAGAGCAGCACGCTTCCCCGCCGCTGCGTGCTGCTCTTCGGCCAGGAGGGACCGGGGCTCTCCGAGGTCGCCCGGGCCGCCTGCGACCAGCTCTTCTCGATCGCCCAGTACGGCTCGACCCGCTCCGTCAACGCCGGAGTGGCCAGCGGGATCGCCATGCACGCCTGGATCCGGGCGTACGCCGGACCCCCACCGGAGTGACCGATCCGGCCGCTCCGCTTGACGCCCCGCCGGTCCGGGGTGACCGTGAAGGCGTGAGTGTCGCGGTGAGTTGTCCCAGGTGCGCGGGCCCGGTCCGGGAGCCGGACCTGATGCACGGCGAATACCGGTGCCTGCGCTGCGGTCCCGTGCCGCCGCTGCACGTGCCCGAGCACATCGGTGCCGAGATCATGGCGAGCGTGGTGGAGCGGGTGGCCGCCGGCACCGACCCGGCCGGGCCGGGCATGCCGCTCTGGTGCCCGTGGCCGCTGCCCACCGGGTGGACGCTGACCGGGGTGGCCTGGGCGGGGGACGACCGTTCCGGGGTCCGCGCCACGGCGGTGGCCTGCGCCGGCCCGGCCCCGCTCGACGGTGGACCGGCCGACCTGCTCTTCGTCGCCGAGGAGCCGGGCGTCGGCCTGGGCTCCCGCCTCGCCGGCCTGCCCGGCCCCGACCCCGGGCCCGAGATGGCGGAGGCGCTGACCGATCCCGGCCCTGGTCACCCGGAGCGGGTGCCGCACGCCAAGATCCGGGTGGGCGGCCACCCCACTCCACTGTGGCCCGTGAATTCCCCGACCGATCGAAGCGCGTACGCCGGCGAGGCTCGGGGAATGTGGCTCCATGCGATAGCCTGGCCGGCGAGTGCGGGTCACCTCCTCGCGGAAGAAGTCGTGCTGCACGACCTCACCGAGTGGACACCGCCCGAACTCGTGTACGGCGCACCATCTCCGTACCTGCACGGGCGGGCCTGACCGGCCGGCACCGGCGAGTCGGAGAACAGACGCAGATATTCACTCTACGACACCATACTGATACTCTGGGTGCCGCTGCAGTAAACGGACCCGGCTCCGCGCGAGAGGATGGCCCGCTATGGTCAAGAAGGTCCTCACCTGGGCCGGCCTCGCATTCTTGATCTTCTTCATCGCCTACCGGCCGAACTCCGCCGCCGACGTGTTCAAGTCCCTGGGCGGCGGCATCATGGACATCGCGCAGGGCTTCGGCGACTTCTTCACCAACCTGGTCGCCTAACCGCCCATGGGAAGCCCCTCCGGTCCACCCTTCGACCCGGACGACCCCGACCGGGAGCGCCGGGAGCGCGACACCGAGCCGATCCCGCGGATCGACCCCGACGACGGCCCGGGCTTCGGCTCCGGTTCCGGCTACGGCGGAGGCCCCTCCCTTTCGGACGACGCCGCCTTCGGTGACGGCCCGGCCTATGCCGGGGAGGGGCGGTCCGGCCGCGCCTGGATCCGCGACCCGGAGGCCGGCTACCAGAACCCGCAGATCTCCGAGGAGGAGCTGGCGGGCCTGCGCGCCGACGCCTCCGGGATGGCCCCGCGCCGGGTGCTGCCGATGGAGGACGAGCCGAGCGCCCTGGCGGCCCGCTACCTCTTCCCGACGGAGCGCTTCCGGGGCGAGTGGAAGCGGCACTGGGTCCACCTCTCCACGCCGATCATCGTCGGCATCGCAGCGACCTTCGTGCTCGGCTACCTCTCCGGTTTCCTCGCCGGGCGTGACGTCGGGGCGCTGACCACCGTCGCGGTGCTGCTCTGGTTCGCCGTGATGGGCTGGGTCGCCTGGCGGGTCGCCGACTGGTGGTACGACCGCTTCATCCTCACCAACAAGCGGGTCATGGTGGTCAACGGGATCATCACCCGCCGGGTGGCCATGATGCCGCTGGTCCGGGTCACCGACATGAAGTACGAGCAGACCCCGACCGGCCGCGCGCTCAACTACGGCACCTTCGTGCTGGAGTCGGCCGGCCAGGAGCAGGCGCTGCGCGAGATCAAGAACCTGCCCAACCCGAACGAGCTCTACCTGCGCGTCGTGGAGGAGATGTACGAGCCGCAGGCCGTCGAGGCGCGGATCGGCAAGGAGCAGGACGAGGCGAAGGCCGACGACGGCGCCTGAAGGTTTCTGTCCGAACATCGGAGGAACTGCGCACCTTTTGCCGTCGACCCACCCCGCTCTTCCGTGGGAGCCTGCCAGGCAGGACGGGGTGTGGAGGTGGGCGTGGCCAGCAGGGATCCGCTGGAGGAGGAGTTCCGCGACTTCGTCGCGGCCCGCTCCGGTGCCCTGCTGCGCACCGCCTACCTGCTGGCCGGCGACTGGGCGACGGCCGAGGACCTGCTCCAGACCGCGCTGACCAAGACCTACCTGGCCTGGAAGCGGCTCGGCGGGATCGACGCCATCGAGCCGTACGCCCGCCGGGTCCTGGTCAACACCTCCACGAGCTGGTGGCGCCGGCGCTGGCACGGGGAACGCCCGACCGAGGTGCTGCCCGAGCGGGCCGGGGTCGACGAGATCGAGCAGCAGCTCGACCGGGACGCGCTGTGGCGGCACCTCCAGGCGCTCCCGGCCCGCCAGCGGGCCGTGCTCGTGCTCCGCTTCTACGAGGACATGTCCGAGGCGCAGACCGCCGCCCTGCTGGAGATCTCCCCGGGCACGGTGAAGAGCCAGACCTCCCGGGCCCTGAACACCCTGCGCCGCCGGCTCGGCTCCGCGGCCGCCCTCGCCCTGCCGGCCGCGCCGGAGGAGACACCCGCGCCGCCCGCGCCGCACACCCCGCCGCGGGTGGTCCGGCAGCCCGCCCCGGCCCCGCCCGCCCCGCCCGCCCCGGCGTCCCCGGCGGTCCGGCCGACCGCGCGACCCGCCGTCCCGGTGAAATCCCGATGAGCCGCACGCCGCAGGACTGCGACAACCGGACGGGCGGCCCGAAGCGTCCACTCCCCGTGACCGAGGACGAGCTGGAACGGGCGCTACGGCAGACGCTGGCCAGCCGCGTCGCCACGCCCCGGCCCCTCGCCGCCGACCCGGCCGGCGCCGTTCTCCGGCGGGCCCGGGTCGCCGCACGGCGCCGCACGCTGACCGGGCTCGCCCTGGCCGGGGTGGCGACCGTGCTGGTCACCACCGGCATGGCCCAGCTCGGCGGGCCGACCGGACACAGCGGCACGCCCACCGTGGTGCTCGGTGACCCGGGCGGGTTCTCGCCCGTGCCGCTGCCCACCGCCAGCAGCCCGGCCCCCGGGAAGGGGCCGGTCCGCGCCGAGCTGGACCTGATCGTCGGCTCGTGGCTGGACAGCAGCGGGGGCGAGCGCCGGGAGCTGACCGGGTTGAGCGGCGTCGAGCGGGCGCAGCGGGTCCCGGACTACGGCGGCTGGCTCGTCACCTCGGTGGCCACCCCGGCCGGCCGTACCCTCTGGTGGGTGCCGCCCAACGGCAGCGACCCTCAGGTGCTGCTCGCCGGCGCGGACGCCGTCGTGGTGGCCGCCGACGGGCGGCAGGTCGCCTGGCGCGACGGCGCCTACCTGGCCGCCGCCGGCGTGGTCGGCGGTCAGCTTTTGGCCAGCAGCCGGACGGCGGCTCCCGAGGGGGCGGTCCCGATCGGCTTCGCCGGCGACGCCGTGCTGGTCCGGCAGCCCGACCGGGGCGGGGTCAGCGTCTGGCGGCGGCCGGTGGGTGGGGTGCCGGGCGCGGCGAACCCGGACGTGCTCACCGTCTACGGCACGCTGCCCGACGGCCGGGTCGTCGGCCTGGTCTCCGCCGGCACGCCCCGGCAGCCCTGCGTGGCGCTGCTCGACGCGGCTCGCGAACTCACCCCCGTCCGCACCGGCTGCGGCCCCGCGGTGGCCACCGACGGCCTCGGCGGGGTCTCCGTCGACGGGCGGTGGCTCCTGCTCAACGCCGCGCGCAAGGACGCCCTGCTGGTCGACCTGGCCAGCCTCGGCGCCGCCGCCGTGACCCGCCCGGCCGGGCCGGCGGTCGCCGGGGCCGTGGCCTGGACCCGCAGCGGGGCCGCGCTGCACGTCGACGCCACCGGCGGCCTGGTCCGGGTCCGGCCCGACCGGGTGCTGGCCGGCGAGCGTCCCACCGCCTCCGCGCTCGACGGGGTGGCGCCGGGCGAGCGCCCCGTGGTGGTGGCCGACACCCGCTCCTGACCGGTTCGGGGTGGGCGTAGCGTCGGCGGGGTGAGCGCCCCCGCCCGGATCGACCTGCACACCCACTCCACCGCCAGCGACGGCACCCTCAGCCCCGCCGAGCTGGTCCGGGCCGCCGCCGCGGCCGGTCTCGACGTCGTGGCGCTCACCGACCACGACACCACGTCCGGATGGGAGCCCGCCGTCGCGGCCCTGCCGCCCGGGCTCACCCTGATCCGGGGCGCCGAGCTCTCCTGCCGCTGGTTCGGCGTCGAGCCGGCGATCCCGCTGCACCTGCTCGCGTACCTCTTCGACCCGGCCGAACCGGAGCTGGCCGCCGAGCTGGCCCGGGTCCGGCGCGCCCGCGAGGAGCGGGGCGAGCGCATCGTGCGCCTGCTCCAGGCCGACGGGATCCGGGTGAGCTGGTCGGAGATCCTGGCCGGCGCCGCCGGCGGGACTGTCGGCCGGCCGCACATCGCGCAGGCGCTGATCCGGGCCGGGCTGGTCGCCACCACCACCGAGGCGTTCGGGCCGCGCTGGCTGGGGGAGCGCTACCGGCTGCCCAAGGAGGACATCGACGTGTTCCGGGCGGTGGCGCTGGTCCGGGCGGCCGGCGGGGTGCCGGTCTTCGCCCACCCCCGGGCCAGCCGGCGTGGCCGGATCGTGCCGGACGAGCTGATCGTGGACCTGGCGGCGGCCGGGCTGGCCGGCCTGGAGGCCGACCACGAGGACCACAGCCCGGCCGAGCGGGAGCACGTCCGCGCGCTCGCCGCCGAGCTGGGGCTGCTCGTCACCGGATCGTCGGACTTCCACGGCACGCACAAGACCGTCCGGCTCGGCGCGTTCACCACCGGCGCCGGGGCGTACGAGCGGATCGTCGAGCTGGCCCGGGGGGTGACCCCGGTCGCTTCGAGCTGAAGCGTTCCGGCCACGCGGCTACCGTGTCCGCGTGGATCTCAAGCTCTTCGGCGAGGTCTTCGTGACCCTGCTGGTGATCGTCGACCCGCCCGGCATGATGCCGATCTTCCTGGCGCTGACCGGGCCGCTGGCCGCCCGCGACCGGAACCGGGCCGCCTGGCAGGCCGTCGCGCTGGCGCTCGGGGTGATCGTGGTGTTCGCCGTCGCCGGCCAGACCATCCTGGCCTACCTGCACGTCGACCTGCCCGCCTTGCAGGCCGCCGGTGGGCTGCTGCTGATCCTCGTCGCGCTGGAACTGCTCACCGGCAAGTCCGACGACCCGAACCAGCAGGCGACCAGCAACATCGCGCTGGTGCCGCTGGGCACCCCGCTGCTGGCCGGCCCCGGCGCCATCGTCGCCACCATGCTCTTCGTGCAGCAGGCCGGTGGCTTCACCGACTACCTCGCCATCGCCGCCGCGATCGTCGCCGTCATGGTCGCCGTCTGGGTGGTGCTGCGCTTCTCCGGCGGCATCGTCAAGATCCTGCGGCCGGGCGGCATCGAGGTGCTGACCCGGATCGCCGGCCTGCTGCTGGCCGCCATCGCCGTGCAGCTCATCGCCGACGCGATCGCCGCGTTCGTCACGCAGTACCTCACCATGGGCTGAGCCGTCGCGGCACTGTCGTACCCGGGTGGCAGGATCTGAGGCGTGCGACGACCCTCCCCGACCGGGCGACCCACCGGCGGCCGGGCACCCCGGCCCCGCGCCGAGCAGGCCGAGCAGCTCGGCTTCGAGGGCATGCCGGAACGGCTCTTCGTCTGCACCCCCAGCAAACTCGGCGCCTACACCGACTGCCCCCGGCGCTACCGCTACTCGTACGTGGACCGCCCCGCGCCGTCCAAGGGCCCGCCGTGGGCGCACAACTCGCTCGGCGCCAGCGTCCACACGGCCCTGAAGAACTGGTACGCGCTGGCCCCCGACCGCCGCCGCCCCGAGGTGCTGGGCACCCTGCTCAAGGGCACCTGGGTCCGCGAGGGCTACCGCGACGACGAGCAGGAGCGGGACGCGTTCCGCCGGGCGCTGTCCTGGCTGGAGTCCTACGTCGCGGGGCTCGACCCGGCCGACGAGCCGCTCGGGGTGGAACGCGTGGTCGCCGTGAAGACCGCCGTGCTCGCCTTCAACGGCCGCACCGACCGCATCGACTCCCGCCCCGGCCCGGACGGCCGGCCCGAGCTGGTCATCGTCGACTACAAGACCGGCCGCACCGGGCTCGACGGAGACGACGCGCGCGGCTCACAGGCCCTCGCGCTCTACGCGTACGCCGCCGAGCGGGTGTTCCGCCGCCCGTGCCGCCGGGTCGAGCTGCACCACCTGCCCACCGGCACGGTCGCGGCGCACGAGCACACGCCGGAGTCCTTGCAACGGCAGCTCACCCGTGCCGAGGACACCGCGCGGGACATCATGGCCGCCGAGCGGGCCGTCGCCGACGGCGCCGACCCCGACGAGGCGTTCCCCACCGAGCCGGGGCCGCGCTGCGGCTGGTGCGACTATCGGCGCACCTGTCCGGCCGGCGCCGCCGTCCCGGGCAAGGAGCCCTGGGCGGCCGTGGAGCGTCCCGCCGCGCCGGTCGCCGACCAGGGCTGACCGCGGCTTCTCAGGCCGCCGCGAGCCGGGCGGCGCGTTCCTTGGCGGCCTGCTGCAACGGGCCCTCCCGGTAGCGCCGCGGCACCGCCGCCAGGGCGAGCCGCAGCGCCCGCACGCCCAGGTCCGCGGAGAGCGCGGTGGTGGGCAGGCCGAGGCCGCCGTACAGCCGCTGGGCCCAGGCCGGCAGCAGCGCCAGCGCCGTGCCGGCGATTCCCAGGTACGCCCAGCGCGGCGGGCCGAGGTGCAGGCCGAGCCGCACCGGCAGGCTGAGCTTCCACGGGATCGGCGGGGCGGTCAGGAAGAGCGCCGTCTCCGCGGCCTCCCTGGTCATCCGCAGCTCGGGCCGGACCGCGCGGTAGTAGTCGGCCACCTCGGCGGCGGTGCCCGGCACGTCGGCCGGGTCCAACCCGACCAGGGCCGCCGCCCGGCGCTGCTCGGTGTAGTAGCCGTCCACCTCGTCGTCGGTCAGCGCGAGCCCGGCCCGCCGCGCGGTACTCACGAACGACTCGACCTCGGTCACGTGCACCCAGCGCAGCAGGTCCGGCTCGTCGATGCGGAACTCCTCGCCGGTGAACGGGTCGGTGGCCCGCATCCGGGCGTGCAGCGTACGCAGCCGCCGGCCGGCCGCCTCCGCCTCGGCGGTGGTGCCGTAGATCGTCGTGGCCACGTAGGTGGCCGTGCGGACGAGCCGGCCCCAGGCGTCCGTCTTGTAGTTGCTGTTCTGGGCGACGCCCGCCATGGCGCGGGGGTGCAGCGCCTGGAGGTAGAGCGAACGCAGGCCGGCGACGATCAGGATCGGCTCCTCGTGCACCTTCCACGTGACCGATCCCGGACCGAACAGGCCGAGGTCATCGGAGTCCACCGACCAAGAGTGCCACGCCCGTCTGGGCGTGGGTGCGGTCAGCTCGGCGAAGGCCGGCGCGGGGGGTGCGGTCAGCTCGGCGAAGGCCGGCGCGCGGCCGGTCAGTCGTCGGCCGAGCGGCGGGCCTGGCAGGCCGGGCAGAGGCCCCAGAAGGTCACTTCCGCCTCGTCCACCTCGAAGCCGTGCGCGACGTTCGGGTCCAGGCAGGGGGCGTTGCCGGTGGCGCAGTCCACGTCGGCGATCTCACCGCAGCCCCGGCACACCACATGGTGGTGGTTGTCCCCGACCCGGGCCTCGTAACGGGCGGGGCTGCCGGCCGGCTCGATGCGGCGGGACAGCCCGGCCCGGGACAGCGCGCCGAGCACGTCGTAGACAGCCTGGGTGGAGACCGAGTCGAGGCGCTCACGGACCCGTCGGGTGATCTCGTCGACCTCCAGGTGACCGCCGGCGGCGAGCACCTCCAGCACGGCGAGACGCGGCCGGGTGACCCGCAGGCCCCTCGACCGGAGCAGCTCCTCGCCCGTGGACATGCGTCCATGACAGCACGGGCCCTCGGGACCGACAAGCGAGCGGGACCGCGGGTGGTTTGGGCCACAGGTGAACCGCGCCGGTGACCCGTGCGTGTGTCGATGTACGGAAGCGGGACGGCGGATCATCACGTCGTACGCTGACCGCGCGATCCCGTCCACTCGCCGGAGGTGTCGGTGTTCAGGGAAGTCAACGGCCTGCCGGGCCACGTCCTGGTCGTACACGCCGCAGTGGTGCTGGTGCCGCTGCTGGCGTTGCTCTCCGTCGCGTACGGGGTGCTGCCCCGCTGGCGGCCCCGGCTGGACTGGGCGGTGGCGATCCTCGCCGTGCTCACCCCGATCGTCACCTGGGTGGCGACGGAGTCCGGCGAGGCGCTGGAAGAGGTGCTGCGCCAGCGGGGCTACCCGCCCGAGGGCCTGCAGAAGATCCACGAGCATTCCGAGTACGGCGGGAACCTGTTCTGGTTCACCGTCGGGCTGGCCGTGGCGGCGCTCCTACTGCTGCTGGTGACCAGCGGTTTCGCCCGCACCCGCAACCTGCCCCGCTGGCTGTCCCTGGTGCTCACCGCGATCATCATCGTGCTCGCCGTGTTCGCGCTGGTCTACGTCTATCTGACCGGTGACAGCGGCGCCAAGATGGTGTGGAGCGGCATCGTCTGACCCGGATCGGCCGGGCCGCTCCAGCCGGGGCGCCCGGCCGGCTCAGAAGACCGGCTCAGAAGAGCAGGCGCGAGCAGAGCAGGCAGGTGAGCAGCACCAGCACGACGCCGACGACGGCGCCGATGCCGTAGGTGAGCCGCTGGGCCTGCCCCTCGGCCTGGTCCATGGCGGCCATGTCCTGCGGCGGGAGCCGGCGTGGCGGCGTCGGCTGCACGTGGACCGGCGGTCGCCAGCCGGGCGGCGGCGGGACGGTCGGCGGCGGGCCTGCATATCCGGCGGGCGCGCCACCCGGCCCCCAGCCACCGGCCGCGGCGGCCTGCTGCAGCCCACCACCGGCCGGACCGGTCTGCGCGGGCCAGCCGCTGGTCGACCCGGCCTGCCCGGTGTGCGCGGGCCAGCCGCCGGTCGATTCGGCCTGGGCGGTCTGCGCGGGCCAGCCGCCGGTCGCGGTGGCACCCTGACCGGGCCTTGCCCACGGGCTGTCGGTGTGGCCGGCGCGCGACCAGGGGCTGGTCTCCGGCTGCGGAGCGTCGCTTGTCGAGCTGGCGGGCTGGTCACCGTCGGCTGCTGAGCCGCGGGCCACGTTTCCGCCAGCCGCCGCAGCGGGCTGGTCCGCGCCAGCCTGTTCGGTACCGGGAGTCTGCGCGGTGCCGGGGGTGCGGGCCGTGTCGGCCTGGTCCGTGGCGTGAGTGTGGGCCGTGTCGGCTCGGTCTGTGCCGGGGGTGCGGGCCGTGCCGGCTCGGTCGGTGCCGGGAGTGTGGGCTGTGCCGGCTCGCTCTGTGCCGGAAGTCCGGTCTGTGCCGGCTCGGTCTGTGCCGGATGTCGGGGTCGCGCCGGCCGGCTCGTCCGGGCGTCGCCAGATCTCGTCCTCGGGCCTGCCACCGCTCGGCGTCGTCACGCCGTCCGACGCTACCAACGCCCCGGCCGGTCGGCCGCCCGACGCGACGGGCCATCGTGGCACCGCTTCGGCCGGTCCGTGATCGACTCCGCCTCGGCGAGGTAGTGGTATCGAGGGGAGCCGGATACCGCCGGCTCGGCGACCTGGAGTTGACCAAGGCGGGTGTGGACCGTCGGCGGCGAGGGATGGCGCCCGGCGTTCGCGCCTCAGCGGTCGAACCCTTACCCGTCCGGCGGTATCCTTGCCGCTCGTGAGCGATCCCGGCATCCGTGTCCCGCGCGGCGACGACGACCGCGTGGTCGACCTCAGCGAAGACCTCGTCGTGCTGCCCGAGCAGACCACCGACGACACCGACCGCGGCTGGGGCGAGCGCTCCTCCGGCAACGACGACTGGCTGCTCGCCGAGCGCCCGCCGCACTGGGACTGACCGGCCGGGTCATTCGCGTACCACCACGGCGAAGCGGCTGCCCTCGGGCACGCCGACCGCGCGTTGCGCCTGCTCGGGGCGGAGCGGCAGGTAGAGCGCCGAGGAGCCGTCGACGGCCCCGGCCGCACCCACCACGTCGAGGACGAGCGCCCGCGGCGCGAGCAGGGTGGCCGCCCCCGCCGCTCGGCCGGCCGGCACGACCAGCAGGTCCACCCGGGCACCCGGGCGGAGCACCGCGAGCGCGGCCGGTTCGGCGAGCCGGACCGGCACCCCGACCGCTCCGGCCGGCAGCGGCAGGGCGGCCGCGCGACGATCACCCCCGCCCGGCGCGCCACCCCCGTCCGGCGCGCCACCGCCCGCCGGGACACCGCCGGTCGGGGTGGGAGCCGCGGCCGGGACCGCGCCAGGGACCGCGCCCGGCGGACAGCCGGCCGGGTTCTGCAGGACAGCCGCGGCCAGCCCGAGCAGCACCGCGACCAGCGCCACCCGGAGCAGCGTGCGCCCCCGGGGCAGCCCGCGCCAGCGCACCGGCCGCAACGATGCTTCCTCACCCGCCACCAGCGCCTCCCGCCCACCCGACCCGACCGGTACGCGGGCAGGCTAGGCGGTGAACAACGCCTCCCGCCGCCCCCGCTGGCTCACCTGTGGAAAACCGGCCGACCTGTGGACAAGCACCGGGAGACCGTGATCGCGAAGAGCCCGACGACCTCGGGCGTGACCCGCACTTGGCGTCGTTGATCAAGGGGTTTGCGTCGGCTCGGCGCCGGATTCTGACGCAAACCTCTTGATCAACGCGGGTGGGTGCGGCGGCCACACATGCCCGGGGCTGGGAATTTGGCACGCGACGCAGCTCCGGGGATACGAAAAGTGGCCACCCGTGCCGGATGGCCACTTTCGTGGAAAGAAGGAGCGTCAGGAGGAGCTGCTGGCCGCCGGTGCCTTGCTGGTCGACGAACCGGAGGACGAGCTGGACGACGCGGCGGACGAGCCGTTGCTCGACCCGGTCGACGAGCTGTCGGACGAGCCGCTGGTCGACGACTCGGACTTGGCCGGCTTGCTCGTGGCGCTCGTGGTGCTGTCGGAACCGGACGAACGGGAGTCCGTCCGGTAGAAGCCGGAGCCCTTGAACACGATGCCGACCGAGTTGAAGACCTTGCGCAGCCGCCCTTCACACGCCGGGCACTCGGTCAGCGGCGCGTCGGAGAAGGACTGCACCGCCTCGAGCTGGTGGCCGCACGCGGTGCAGGCGTACTGGTACGTGGGCACGTTCTCCTCCGGATCTTGGCTCGGTCGCTTGGCACTCGACGGATTCGAGTGCCAATGGTGCGTCATGGAACCCGGGTTCGTCCAGCGGAAGCGCCTTGGGCCACACCCGGCACCGCCACCAGCCCCTCCGCGGGTGTGATCACGAAGCGCACCGGCCGGTCGTGCGGCTGCGCCGGAACCGCCTCGACCAGCTCCCCGTCGTGCAGCAGCGCCACGGTGGGGACCGTGGCGGGCACCCGGGCCAGCGCCCGGTCGTACGAGCCGCCGCCCCGGCCCAGCCGGAACCCCCGGCGGTCCACCGCCAGCGCCGGCACCACCACGAGGTCGGCCCCGGCCACCGCCGCGCTCCCCAGGGGCGGCCCGGTCGGCTCGCGCAGGCCCCGCCCGGCGGCCCGCAGCGACTCCGGGTCGGTGTAGGCGGCCCAGTCCAGGTCGAGGTCGTCGAGGAGCACCGGCAGCAGCAGTTCGGCCTCCGGCGGCAGCGCCGCCCGCAGCACCGCGGGCAGGTCGCTCCCGCCCGGCTCGGAGCCGACCGGCACGTACGCGGTCATCCGGGTCGGGCGCAGCCGGCGTACCAGATCGACCAGCTCGGCCTGGACGGACGCCGCCGCCTCCGCCCGGCGCGGCGCCGGCAGCGACCGGCGGTGGGCGAGCAGCGCGACCCGCAGGTCCCGCTTGGTCACATCCGCTCCATCAGAAAATTCCGGCACGCAACACTCCTGACGCAACGCTTGCCTCCCGGTCGCTCTGTGTCAGCATCGCAGGGAGGGGCGCGGTACTTCCGGGGGGAAGCCAGCTTTGACGCTACGTGGGCGGTTGACGGCAGCCTTCCTCACGGTGGTGCTCGGCCCCGTCCTGCTCGGCGCCTTCTTCGTCGGGTCCACCCTGAGCGCCGTCGACCGCGGTCGGGCCACCGAGCGGCTGGGTGTGGCGGCCGCCGGGGTGCGCACCTCCGTGGACGCCCTCTGCCAGCAGCTCCGCGCGGCGGCCGACGCGGTCGCGCTGGTGGCCGACCCGGCCGCCCGGCCCCGCGCGGCCGACCAGGTCGTGGGCCGGGGCCTGGCCGCCGCCGTGCTGATCGCCGACCCGGCCGGCCGCACCAGCTACGCCACCGCCGGCGGCCCGGCCGGGCCCTGGCAGGACTGCGCCGGCGACACGACCGGCCCGGTCCATGCGCTCGCCGCCCAGGTCCGGCTCCGTGACCCGGCGGGCGCCGACCTGGGCACGGTCGCCGCCGCGCAGCCCGTCGACCCGGCCTTCGTGGCGCGGCTCGCCGCGGTGACCGGGGCCGGGGTCACCCTTCTCGACGACCCGGGCCGGATCACCCACACGACCGAAAACCGGGAGGTACGCGCAGCGGTGCTGGCCGCCGCCCGCCAGGCGGACGGGGATCGGGTGGCCGGGACCGTCGACGGCCGGTACGTGCGCCGGGTCGGCCCGGCCCCCGGTCAGCCGCTGCCGCTGGTGCTCTCGGTGCCGGGGGAGCGCCCGCCCGGGCTCTACGCCGCTCTGGTCGGCGCGGTGGTGCTGGCCGCCCTGCTGGCCGTGCTGGCCGCCTGGCGGCTGGCCCGGGTGACCACCCGGCCCCTGGTCGAGCTGGCGGGCGCCGTGGACCGGGTGGCGCACGGCGACCTCACGACCCGGGTGCCGGTGCGCAGCCGTGACGAGATCGGGCGACTGGCCTGCGCGTTCAACCGGATGACCCGGGAGACGGGCAGCTACGTGGCCGCCCTGACCAGCAGCCGGGACCAGCTGCGCGGCCACCTGACGGTGCTCGGCGACACCCTGGCCAGCACCCACGACCTGCAACGCATCCTGCGGGTGATCCTGCACAGCGCGATCGCCGCCACCGGGGCCCGGGCCGGTGCCGTGCTGCTGCTCGACGGTGACGGCGCGCTGGTCGGCCAGTGCGTCGAGGGGCTGGACGGGCGCTGGCCGACCGAGGACCCGGCCGACCCGGCGACGCTGCGGGTGCCCGTCGGCGCCGGGGTGCTCGGCACGGTGGCCGCCACCGGGGAGCCGCGGCGCGGCCGGTGGGAGGCGACGGACGAGCCGACCGGGGAGCCGTCCTGCGAGACGTACGTGGCGGTGCCCTTCGCCGCTCCCCGCGGCGTGGAAGCGCGCGGCCCGGACCGCCCCGGCCACCCCCCGGCCGAGTCCGACGACTCCAGCTCGGCGCGTCTGGCGCCGCGCCGGGACCTGGAGCCGCCGTCGGACGACTCGTGCGCGCTCGGTGTCCTCGCCCTCTACGACCGGCTCGGCGCGGACGAGTTCGACGACGACGACCTGGTCACCCTGCGGACCTTCGCCGGGCACGCGGCGGTGGCGGTGCAGAACGTCCGGGTGCACGAGGAGACGCAGCGGCTCTCCCTGACCGACCCGCTCACCGGGCTGTGGAACTACCGCTACCTGCGCGAGTCGATCCGGCGCGAGGTGGAGCGGGCCAACCGCTTCGGCCGGATGCTCAGCGTGCTCGCCCTCGACCTGGACCGGTTCAAACACGTCAACGACACCTGGGGGCACGCCGCCGGGGACGCGGTGCTGGTCGAGTTCGCCCGCCGGGTACGCGGCGAGATCCGCGAGGTCGACCTCGCGTTCCGGCAGGGCGGCGAGGAGTTCGTGGTGCTGCTGCCGGAGACCGACGCCCGGGGCGCCGCGATCGTCGCCGAGCGGCTTGGCGCGGTGGTCCGGGACCAGCCCGTGCCGGTGGAGGGGCACGCGGGGGAGCCCGTCCGGGTCCCGGTGACCGTCTCCATCGGCATCGCCGTCTACCCCGACGACGCGGCCGGCGGGCAGCAGGTTCTCGACGCCGCCGACGACGCGCTCTACGCGGCCAAGGCCGCCGGCCGCGACGGCTATCGGGTGGCCCGGGCCCCCGATCCGGTTCCCACCCAGGAGATCCCCGTGGTGGTCGCCGCGGTCAGCCCGCCCGACGGACTGCCCCGGGCCGGCGCCGGGGACGCCGGGGCGGGGGCACAGGGCGGCGCGTCTTCCGGTCCTCACCCGCCGCGGCAGGGCCGTGGCCGATAGTCTCGCGACATGTCGGAGCACTCAGCTAATCCCTCAGCGACCGCCGCGACCGGTCGCACCCGCGCCGTCAAGGCCGTCATCCCGGCCGCCGGCCTGGCCACCCGGTTCCTGCCGGCCACGAAGGCCGTCCCCAAGGAGTTGCTGCCGGTCGTCGACCGGCCGGTGCTCCAGTACATCGTCGAGGAGGCCACCCAGGCTGGGCTCAACGACGTGCTGCTGATCACTGGGCGCGGCAAGACGGCCATGGTGGACCACTTCGACCGCCGGCCCGACCTGGAGGAGCGGCTGGAGAACAAGCCCGAGCTGCTGGCCGCCGTCAAGCGCACCGAGGACCTGGCCGAGATCTACACCTGCCGGCAGCCGGAGCAGCTCGGCCTCGGCCACGCGGTCGGCTACGCCGAGTCGCACGTCGGCGACGCGCCCTTCGCCGTGCTGCTCGGCGACGAGTTCGTCAAGATGGACGAGCCGCTGCTGCCGGCCATGCTGGAGCTCCAGGCCCGCACCGGCGGCATCGTGCTGGCCTTCTTCGAGGTCGACCCGGCCGAGACCTCGCGCTACGGCATCGCCTCGGTCGAGCCGGCCGGTCCCGAGTTCGGCGACCTCGCCGAGGTCGTCAAGGTCACCGGGATGGTGGAGAAGCCCAAGCCGGAGGAGGCGCCGAGCAACCTCGCCGTCCTGGGCCGCTACGTGCTCCCCGGGAAGATCTTCGACGCGATCCGGCGCACCGAGCCGGGCAGCGGCGGGGAGATCCAGCTGACCGACGCCATGGAGATCCTGCGCAACGAGGGGGTGCCGGTGCACGCCATCGTCTACCGGGGCACCCGCTACGACACGGGCCAGCCGCTCGGCTATCTCCAGACCGTGGTGCAGATCGCCGTCGAGCGCGAGGACCTGGGCGCCGAGTTCCGCAAGTGGCTGACCGAGTTCGTCAACAACGGCGACGAGACGGTCAGCGCGGCGATCCTGAACGGGATGCGCGACCAGTCCGGCGGTGCCGGTACATGACCGCGACGGCCGACGCCGAGGCGGCCGCGAACGAGTTGACGCCGCTCGCCGACTACCTGGGCAGCGTGCTGCGCAGGTTACGCGCGCTGCCTCCGCTCGACCTCGACCTCACCCAGGCGTACGGCAACGTCCTCGCCGAGGACGTGGTCGCGCCGCACTCGTTTCCCGCCTTCGACCAGGCGGCGGTGGACGGGTACGCCGCGCGCTGGGAGGACATCTCCGGAGGGAGCCGGGGGCCGGGCTATGTCCCGGCCCCCTCCGGTATTCCCGGTGGCCGCAGCATCCGGCTGAACGTGGTCGGTGACCTGGGCGCGGCGAGCTGGCGGCCGGTCCGGCTCACCCCCGGCTCCTGCTTCTCGGTGGCGGCGGGCGCCCCGCTGCCCGTCGGCGCCGACGTGGTGGTCCCCGTGGAGTGGACCGACCAGGGCATGGCCGCCGTGGAGATCTTCCGCGCCCCCAAGCGGGGCTACGGCGTGCGGCGCGCCGGTGAGGAACTGCCCGCCGGCACCCTGCTCGCCCGCGCCGGCACGTACGTCTCGCCCGCCCTGGTCGCGGTCTTCGCCGCCACCGGGATCGGTCACGTGGTGGTCCGGCCCAGCCCGCGGGTGGTCATCGTGGCCACCGGCGACGAACTGGTGGACGTGGGGCGGGGCAGCCAGCCCGGCCAGGTGGTGGACACCAACTCGCACGCGCTGACCGCCGCCGCGGCCGAGGCGGGCGCGCTGGCGTACCGGGTCGGGATCTGCGACGACGACCCGGAGGCGCTGCGCGGCCTGCTGGAGGACCAGACGCTGCGGGCCGACCTGATCATCACGACGGGCGGCACCGGCACCGGCCCCGGCGACATGGTCCGCCGGATCCTGTCCCGCCGGGAGGGCGGCCGGGCCGGGCCGGTCACCTTCTCAGAGGTCGCCCTCTATCCCGGAACGGCCCTCGGATTCGGTACGGTCGGCGCCGAGGAGGTGCCGGTGGTGTGTCTTCCCGGTGAGCCCGGCGCGGCGCTGATCGGCTTCGAGGTGCTGGCCCGCCCGGCCATCCAGTTGCTGGCCGGCGCCGAGCCCGTGTTCCGGCCCAGCGTCCGGGCGCACCTGCTGGAGACGGTCTCGTCCCCGGTGGGGCTGCGCGAGTTCCGCCCGGCGCACGTCGCCGAGCGGCGCGGCGGCGGCTACACCGTTCAGCCGCTCGCCGGTGGGCCGTTCACCCTCTCCGGCCTGGCCGAGGCGAACGGCCTGCTCGTCCTCGGCGAGCGGGTCACCACCGCGGCGGCGGGGTCGACCGTGGACGTCCTCCTGCTGGACCGGCGCCGGTGAGCGCGAGGAGTGAGCTTGCGAGCCCCGCAGTCGCGAACGGAAGGCCGGCTCGGTGAGTGCGAGGAGTGAGCTTGCGAGCCCCGCGGTCGCGAACGGAAGGCCGGCTCGGTGAGCGCGAGGAGTGAGCTTGCGAGCCCCGCGGTCGCGAACGGAAGGCTGACTCGGTGAGTTGGCTCCGGCGGCAGCCGGGATGGCCGGCGGTGCTGGTGGACGGTCCGGTGGTGCTGCGGCCGTACCGGCGGTCCGACGCGACGGGCTGGTCGGCGATCCGGCGGGCCAACCGGGCGTGGCTGTCCCCCTGGGAGTCGCACCTGCCGGGCAGTTGGGACGAGATGAACTCGCCGGCCGCGTTCCGCTACGTCCACGCCGACCAGCGCCGGTCCGCGCGGACCGGTGACGGCATGCCGTTCGCGGTGTGCCTGCGCGAGAACGGCGAGGAACGGCTCGTCGGCCACCTCAACGTGGGCAGCATCGTGCGGCGCGCGTTCTGCTCCGGCTACGTGGGCTACTGGGTGGACTCCCGGGTCGCCGGTCGCGGCGTCATGCCCACCGCGGTGGCCCTCGCCGTGGACCACGCGTTCGGTCCCGGCGGGTTGCACCGCATCGAGGTGAACATCCGGCCGGAGAACCAGCCGTCCCGCCGGGTGGTGGAGAAGCTCGGCTTCCGCGAGGAGGCCTACCACGTGCGTTACATGCACATCGACGGCGCGTGGCGCGACCACATCGGATACGCGATGACCAGTGAGGAAGTGGTCGCCGAGGGCGGGCTGCTGGCCCGTTGGCACCGCGTACGTGACAACCACGGTTGAAGGCTCCCACCCGCCACGCCCCGGCGCGGCGCACGATGAAGTCGGTCGGCGGCCCGTAACCTCAAGTAACTGCAAGCTGTGGCAAGCGCTGCCTGCCCGCACGATCTGCGCCATCAACGACGGGCGACGGAAGAAGTTGCGGTCGTGTGGCGCTCGCCCCGAACTTGGTGACGGGAGGGGTGAGGGTGCCGACCTCGGTGCTCCTCGCCGTCCTCGCCGCCGCCGGTCTGCTCGCCCTCGCGCCGGCGCTGGTCCGCCGGTACGACGCCACCGAGCGGCTGGTGGCGGAGCGGGCGCAGTCGACGGCCCGGGTGCTCCAGCGCCGCCGTCGACGTCGCACCGTGCCCGGACGGCGGCCGGTGCACCCGCCGCGCTCCCTCGTAGTCACGCTCAGTGAAGATGCCGATACGGGCGGTCTTGCCCGTCCGGTGTCGGCACCGCCCGCCCGGCGCCGGCCGGGCCGGCTCCGCGCGGTGCCGCCCGCCCCCGCGAAGTCCCGCCGACGGCACCCTCCGAAGCGCCGGCACACCCCGGCCGTCTACCGCCGGCGCCGGGTGCTCGCCGCGCTGCTGCTGCTCAACTTCGTCGAACTGATCGGCGTGGTGCTGGTGAGCCCCGGGTTCTGGATCAGCGTCTCGGTCACCGGCGCCCTGCTCGTGGCGTACGTCGTGCACCTCCGGCAGCGGGCCCTCGCCGAACGCCGGCGGCGGCGCGCGGAGGCCCGGGAGGCGGCGTGGCTGGCCGCCCGCCAGGCCGAGGTGCGCCGCGAGCAGGCGAGGCGCGCCGCGGCCCGGCGGGAGGCGCAGCGCCGGCTGGCCGCCCAGCGGGAGGCCGTCCGGCGTACCGCGATGGGGCTGGACCGGCCCGCGGACCTGCCGCCCGCGGCGAGCGGTGGCTCGGTCTCCTACCGCCGCGCGGGTGGTCTGCGCGGGCGGCCGTACCAGAGCGGGCGGGGCGCCTAAAACTTTTCCGCCGGTGTTGTCGAATCCGGCGGCCCTCGTTCGACGGGTTGGTGAAGGCCGGTGCGGAGCCGGTCGCGGACAGGGAGCTTGTGATGGCCAAGATCGTGTCGAACTTCTTCATCTCGCTGGACGGTGTCGTGGAGCGGCCCGACCAGTGGCACTTCCCCTACTTCGACGACGAGATGGGCGCCGTCGTGGGCCGCGGGGTGGAGGCGACCACCGCCTTCCTCATGGGGCGCACGCAGTACCAGGAGTGGTCCGAGTTCTGGCCCAACCAGTCCGGGGACGACATGGAGTTCGCCTCGTTCATCAACTCGGTGCCGAAGTACGTGCTCTCCAACACGCTCACCGAGACGACCTGGCAGAACTCGCACCTGATCTCCGGCGAGTCGGACCAGGTCGCGGCCCGGCTGCGGGAGATCAAGGAGCAGGCCGACGGGGAGATCGCCATGTCGGGCGGCGCCACCACGGTCCGGTGGCTGCTCGCCAACGGCCTGCTGGACGAGCTGCGGCTGCTGGTCCACCCGATCGCCGTGGGGCGCGGCCAGCGGCTCTTCGAGGACACGCCGACGTACCCGCTGCGGCTGCTGAACAGCTCGACCCTCAAGAGCGGGGTGCTGAACCTGACGTACGCGCCCGCCTGACGACCGCTTCGCGATCTTGGAGGGTCTGTGCCCCTCTGGGAGCCCTTTCCCTCCAAGATCTGCCGGGTCCGCGGGGCGGTTCGCCTCGAAGGCGCGCGACCTGTTAGCCTTGTCGCCGGCCCGCCCGGTGCAAGCCGGGTGGGACCGACGCTGGTACGCCAGCGGAGGGGCTGTGGCGCAGACCGGTAGCGCACCTCGTTCGCATCGAGGGGGTCAGGGGTTCAAATCCCCTCAGCTCCACCCAGCTCAAAGGCCGTTTCCCATCGTGGGGGACGGCCTTTTCGATCTTCTACAGCAGCGAGTACAGCAGTCGTCGACCGCACAGGCGATGGGGCTGGCCGCAAGCCCCAAGCATGGGGGCGGTGTCCGCCGAGGGCATGCCAGTCGCCCAGGAGCCGGCTCCACAGCCGCTCAGGGTCAGGTCAACTGCTCACCTGGGAGGGGGAGGGGTGGCCGCAGGTGGCCAGCTTCGACCCCGGGAGCCGGGTCCGTGCCGGGCGAGGTGGGTCAACTGCGCTGCTGTGGCGGTGTCCGTCGGGGCGCGGTCCGTGACACGAGAGCCGACTCAGTCTGTTCCGGCACCGTCCGTACGTGCGCCCAGGCCCGCTTCACGTAGCGGGCCGGGCGACGGCCCGCTCCTCAGGAGGGCGGGTTGGCGGCTGACAGAAGCAGAGGACCTTCGGTCGGACCAACTGTGGTGCACGTCACGAAGTGGCAGACCCGGAACCAAGCCAGACTGATGTCTTTCTCTTGCTGAAAGTATCCATTGAGGGTCCTGGTGCGGCTCTGGAGCGCAGTAAGGGGTCCCCCTGTACGTCGCCTAGGGCGCGGCCATTGTCTTGACGGGATCGACCTCTGAGCGCTGTTGATGTTGCGCATCGGCCGCTGGCCTGACCGCCGGGGCCGGCAATACGGTCAGCCGCATGCCCGAACTGATACTGCCGACCACCGGTTTGCACGCTGCCTTTCAACAGTGCCGGGACGACTGGGGCCTCGGCGTGTACGAGGACGGCTTCGGCCTTGGCTGGCCCGGGAGGTATGGATCATGTTGGATTTGAAGCCTTACCGGGACGCGCTCGCGCTGCCGGGGTTGCGGCCCCTGCTGCTGGTCGCAATCCTGGCCCGAGTGCCGGTGGCGGCCACTGCGGTGGTGATGACGCTGCACGTACTCGATCTGGGCCATGGTTATTTCGCCGCCGGACTGGTCGGGACGGCGATGACGGTCGGTTCGGCGCTCGGCGCACCACTGCTCGGCCGGCTGGTCGACCGGCGTGGCCTGCGGCCGATGCTGCTGCTGACCACGGCGGTCGAGGCGCTGTTCTGGGCGATGGCGCCGGTCCTGCCGTACCCGGTGCTGATCGGCGCCGCGTTCGTCGGCGGGCTGCTCACCCTTCCGGTCTTCTCCGTGGTCCGGCAGTCGATCGCCGCGCTGGTTCCGCCGATCCAGCGCCGTCAGGCATACGCGCTGGACTCGATGTCAGTCGAACTCAGCTTCATGATTGGGCCGGCGGTGGCGGTGGCGCTGGCCACCAGTGTCTCGCCCACCCTGGCGATGTATGCCGTCGGTGGCGGCATCGTGCTGGCCGGACTCACCCTGCTGGTGCTCGACCCGCCGACCCGGGCACGAGACGAGGAGACGACGTCGGCGCAACCGCTGCCCCGCCGGCAGTGGCTTACCCCACGGCTGATCGGGCTGCTCGCCGGTGGAGCGGCCAGCACGCTCGTAATCGCCGGCACCGATGTGACGGTGGTGGCGGTGCTACGTGACGCCGGTCAGGTCGACTGGACTGGTGTGGTGCTGGCGCTCTGGGCCTCATACTCGTTGGTCGGCGGCTTCACCTACGGTGCGCTGTCCCGCCCAGTGCTGTCGCTGAGCCTTACCCTTGTCCTTGGTCTGGTCACCGTTCCGGTCGGTCTGGGCAGCGGCGAATGGTGGCTGCTGGCCTTGGTGCTGCTGCCGTCCGGGGCGCTCACCGCGCCGACCGTAGCCGCCACCACCGACGCGGTGAGCAGGCTGGTGCCGGCGAGCGCGCGGGGTGAGGCGATGGGCATGCACGGCTCGGCGATGACGGTGGGGCTGGCACTCGGCGCCCCGCTGGCCGGGGCGGTGATCGATGCCTCCGCACCGGCCTGGGGCTTCGCCGCGACGGGCCTGCTCGGCGCGCTGATCGCGCTGGCGGTGCTGCCGGCCGAGTTGCGTCACCGGCGGTCCGACGCCACCGAACCCACCATCACACCTACCGCCGGTCCCATGCCCGAATCCGCCCCCGTCCGAACGTCGCTCTAGAACAGCGCATCGGGCAGGTCGGTTACGGCGTGCACCCCCTCGCCGCGTGCGTCGGGTCCCTCCCAGTGCCGTGCCCGTTGCGCGCCCGACGTAGCGGTCAACATCGGCCCGCAGTGGTCCGTCGGCAGCTCGACGCTGACCAAGGAGCCGGCGCCGACTCGTAAAGCGTCGGTCAGCGGCCGACGCGAATTCGATCGGCGGCGTACGTCGAGCAGCACGACCAGACCACGAGGCAGCCAGTCCGCATCTAGGGGGTCAGAGGTTCAAATCCCCTCAGCTCCACCAGACAGAAGGCAACGGCCAGCGGAAACGCTGGCCGTTGATCGTTTGGCGCAGGATCCGGCCCAACCGGGCCGGGACGAGCGGAGCCCCGGGCGCTTTCCCGCAGCCTCCCGAAGTGCCCCGCCGACGATGTTGCAGTGGGGCAGGAGCGTCTATCGGGGTGCGGCCGGCGACGTTGTCAGTCTGGGGGTGCCGGCTCGGTGGGCCGCGGCGTGAAGAAGCGGACGATGTCGTCGGCTGCGGTGGGGGACAGCATCATTGCTTGGACTCGTGCGGACATCTCGGCGATCGGGTGGATCCTGGTGAACATCGCCTCCTCGTACCTCCGGATCGCCGCGTCGGCGTCGGCGGGGCTGGTGGCGAGTTCGGCGGCGAGTTCGGCGGCGTCGAGCATGGCTTGGTTGGCGCCCTCGCCGACCGGCGGCATGAGGTGCGCGGCGTCACCGATGAGGGTGATGCCCGGTTGGTGGGTCCAGCGGGTGCCGGTGGGCATCGCCTCGATCCTGCGTGGGACCGGCGGGTTGTCGCCGGCTTCGATGAGCGCGGTGAGGCCGGGGTCCCAGCCGTCGAAGATGTCCAGCAGGGCCCGCTTGCTGCGGTAGGTGTCGAGGTGGCGATCGTCCGCACCCAGGGTGATCCCGACTCGGATGCTGCCGTCGGCGAGGCGTTGTGCGGCCAGGATCTGGTTCACGCCGATGCACCAGAGGTTTCCGGGGCCGACCAGCTCGGCGAGATCCGGGTGGCGCCGGTCGGCGTCGCTGATGTTCAGCTCCACCAGGGTGGCCACGGAGGACAGTGGCGCGTCGGTCAGCAGCGACCGGACGACCGAGCGCGCGCCGTCCGCGCCGATGAGGACGTCGCAGTCGGTGCTGTGGCCACCATCGAACGTCAGCCCGAAGCCTCCAGCGGATCGTGGGGTCGCCGCGACGAGCCGGTGCTGCCAGGCCACCGCGTTGCGGGGGAGCGAGTCGAGCAGAAGGTCGCGCAGTGCGCCGCGGTCGATCTCGGGGCGTCCGGCGAATGAGCCGGGTTGTGGCAGGTGGTGCACGAGGGTGCGGCCGGCCGGGTCGAGGATTCGATGTTCCTCGCCCTCCGGCCGTGCCTCGGACCGGAATCGCCCGGTGAGGCCCGCATCGGCCAGGGCCTGTTGCCCGGATTCCGGGTGCAGGTCGAGCATCCCGCCCTGTGCTCGCGCGGATCGGCTCGCCTCGCGTTCGTACACCACCGCGTCGATGCCGTGCCGGTGGAGGATCCGGGCCAGCGTCAGGCCGCCGAGGCCACCACCGGCGATCGCGATTCGCATCATCATCTCCGTTCCCGTACGCTGTAACTCATGGATACGCCGTACGGTAGCGCGCCGTTGCCCGTCTGGGAACGGCCCGAGCCTCAGCCGCGGGCGGCGCCGGTGCCGCTGAGCCGCGCGAAGATCGCCGCCACGGCGATCCGGATCGCCGACGCGCACGGCCTCGACGGTCTGTCGGTACGCAAGATCGCCAAGGAACTCGGCGTCGGTCCGATGCGGCTCTACGACTACGTGATCAACAGATCTGAACTGCTCGATCTGATGGTCGACGCCGTGTATGCCCAGATCGCCGAGGCCGGTCAGCAATCCGGGTGGCGCGCCACGGTCCTGGCCATCGTGCACCGGACCCGCACCGTCGCTCTGGAGCATGAGTGGTTCGCCGACCTGCTCGGCGCGAGGCCACACCTGGGACCGCACGCCCTTGCCGTGGGCGAATCGACCGCGGCGGCGCTCAGTAAGGCCCCTGGCGTGCGCGGTGTCGACGATCTCCAGCGGGCCCTGGGCGCCCTCAACGCGTTCATCGTCGGAGCGCTCCGCAGGGAGATCACCGAGCGACGCACCGCCCGTTCCACCGGCACCGACGTGTCCGCCTGGCAGGCCGCCCTCGGGCCCTACCTGACCCGCATGCTCGACACCGGCCGCTACCCCACCGTCGCCCGGCTCGTCGTCGACGGCGCCCACCTCGACGCCGAGGAAACCTTCCACCACAACCTGAGCACCATCCTGGACGGCATCACCAGCCATCCCCACACCTGACCAATCGCCCGCAGGCCAGTACCGGCTGAGTACACCTCGATCAGGCGTTCCGGATCTGCCGACCTTGCCGCTTTCTGGGGGATCGGCGGTGCCCGGTCGGTCCCGGCACTATGGTCGGTGAATGATCAATGGTGCTCATGTGATCATCTACAGCCGCGACCCGGAGGCGGACCGCGCCTTCTTCCGGGACACGCTCGGCTACGGCCACGTAGACGCCGGCCATGGCTGGCTCATCTTCCGGCTCCCGCCGGCCGAACTCGCCCTGCACCCGACCGAGGGCGAGACGCCCCACGAGCTGTTCCTCATGTGCGACGACGTCGCGGCGACCATGGCCGACCTGACCGCGAAGGGCGTCGAGTTCACGATCCCGGTGACCGAGGAGCGGTGGGGGCTCCGTACCGCGCTACGGCTGCCCGGTGGGAGCGAAGTCGGTCTCTACGAACCGCGCCACCCGGTCGCGATCTGACACGGCCACCGGCGCATGTCCCGGAGATGCGCCTGCGCGGACGACGGCCGACGCGTCAGACCCGGCGTACGTCGGTGACCATGACCGGATACGGCCCGGCGGCCTTGTCGGCCGTGGCCCGGTCGGCCGGGATCACGTTGTCCATCCGCATCCGCAGGTTCTCCGGATCGGCGGCGTCGAAGACGATCCGCCACGCCCAACCGCCGCCGTACTCGGCTGCCAGCTCGAACGTCGCGTCCGTTCCCGGACCGCCGGTCAACGACATCGGCGTCGGCTGCTGGTGCCACGAGTCGCCCCAGACGGCGACCAGCGAGCCCTCCTGGTCGCCGGCCCCGATGACGACCAGGCCGTCCTGCGGGCCGTCGTCCGGGTGCGTCCAGGAGTAGGCGACCGAGGTCAGGTGCCCGCCGGCGGCCGTCGTCACGGTGAGCGCGGCCGGCGACTCGGCGAGCGGGTCGTCGGGCATCAACCGGAAACCGTTGGTGCCGGCCCAGGACCCGGCGAAGTCGGCGAGGATCATCCGCCCACCATAGGGGCCATGGGGCACCTCCGACCGCCGACGCACTGCTCCGTCTGACTGCCGGCGGTCCGAGCACCGTGGTACGACTGCGTGAAACCGGTGCGAAGCGGACAGGAGCACGGGCGGTAGATGTCGATCGGTGGCTGGCGCGGACTGCTGCGGGGCCGGGAGGGGGAGCTGCTCCTCGACCTGGTCTTCGTCTTCGTGCTGACCCGGTTCTCGCAGCGCCTGATCGAGGACTTCACGACGGACCGTCAGGTCGTCCTGCCCGAGGTCGGCCAGACGGTGCTCCTGCTGCTGGCCCTGTGGATGGTCTGGGTCCACGCGGCGTGGGTGACCAGCAGGGTGGAGCCCCAGCAACCGGTGACCCAGCTGCTGATCGTCTGGACATGTTCGGCAGCATGATCATCGCGGTCACCCTGCCGCACGCGTTCGGCGCGCGGGGGCTGCTCTTCGCGATCACGTACGTCGCCATCCAGACCGGAAAGCCCCTCATCCTCCTGATCGCGCACCGGGACGTCGAGCGGCACAGCCCCGCGCGACACCTGTGCTGGGCCACCCTGTCCGCCGTGCCGTGGATCGCCGGGGCGGCGCTGTTCCCCCAGAGCCCCGCGCGCGGAGCGCTCTGGACGCTGGCGATCGCCCTGGACTACGCGGGACTCGTGTTCGGCTGGCCCGTCCCGAAGCTCGGCCGCACCGGGGCCGAGGACTGGCGGATGGCGGGCGAGCACCTCGCGGAGCGCTACCAGCAGCTCATCGTCATCACGATCGGCGAGACCATCCTGCTCACGGGAGCGGCGTTCGCCGACGCGTTCACGCCGGACCGGGTGGCACCGACCGTGTTGTCCTTCGCCACCGCGGTACTGATGTGGCGGATCTACTTCCATCGGGCGGGCGCGGTGTTCTCCGCCGCCATCGGGGTCGCCGCCCGCCCCGACAAGCTCGGCAAGTCCGGCTACTACACCCAGCTGGTCATCGTGACGGGCATTCTCGCCGCCGGCGTCGGCTACGCGCTGGTCATCCGGGAACCGCGCGGCCACCAGGATCCGCTCTGGCTCGCGGTCATCCTCGGTGGGCCGGCGCTCTTCCTCGCCGGACGGTCCCGCATTGGAGTACGAGGTGTTCTCCCGGCTGTCCCCGTCCCGGGTGATCGGACTGGTCGCACTCGCCGCCGCGGCCCCGGTGCTGATGCACCGCACGCCGATGTTCGCCGCCGCTGCCGCCACCGTCGTCCTCGCCGGGGTGGCGCTGTGGGACGCGAGGCGCGAGCGCCGGAGCCCCGAAGAGGCGCCGTCACCGCCGCAGTAGGCGATCAACCGGCCAGCCGCGCCACCAACTTGTCATTGACAAGATTCCGGGTTGCCCGGTAGCGTTCGGCGCGAACTTGACGGCGACTAGATAGGTCTACGGCCAATGACTTTCCTCGTTCTCCTCATGGCGCTCGCCGGTCTGCGCGGCCTCGGGGCCCTCGGTGTGCGCAGGCTCGCGGCCTGGCCGGTCGCCGCGGCGTACGCCCTCGCGCTCATGCTGGTCATGACCGCGAGCGCGCACTTCGTCCCGGCGGGCGTCACCGTCATGCCGAACCACGAGGACCTGGTCCGGATGGTGCCGCCCGCAGTGCCGTTCCCCTCGGCGGCCGTCTACCTCACCGGCGTCCTGGAGTTCCTCGGCGCCCTGGGCCTGGTCATCCCGGCCACCCGCCGCGCGGCGGGCTACTGCCTGGCGGTGCTCTTCGTCGTGATGCTGCCGGCGAACATCCACGCCGCCACGGCGGAGGTTCCGTTCGCCGGCGAGCCGGCATCGCCGCTGTGGCAGCGCATCCCCGAGCAGGTCCTCTACATCGGAGTGGCGCTCTGGGCCACGCGCGGCGCCCGAGCTCTCCCGCTCTCGGGGGCTCCCCGCAGCCGCCCGGTCGCCGAGCCGACGAGCTAAGGCGATGGCCGCTCCCGCCGGGCACCGGATCGGTGCCCGGCGGGGGTTGCCGTCAGTCGCAGGCGATCCCGTCGCCGTCACGGTCCAGGTCGTAGATGTCGCTGCCCACGACCCGAACGGGCCCGTTGACGTACGCGGGACCGTTGCCGCTGCCGCCCGCGCAGTCGACGTCGCTGGCGATCGGCACGCAGGCCCCGCTGTAGTTCGGGTCGCACTGTCGAGTCTGCTTGGTTCCCACGGCGACCACCTGCGTGACCGGCGCCTTCGTGACCACGGACCGCACCAGCTTCTTCCCGGACTGCACGCCGTCGGTGACGGTCACCTGGTACGTGAGGGTCCGGACACCGGCCACACCGCGAGTGCGGACCTTCTTCGTGCCCTCCGCCAGGGAGGAGTCCTTGACCGTCCTGGTCGAGTAGGCGATCTTCTCGGTCGACGTGACGGTCCGGGTCTCCACCTGCGGGGACGGCGAATCGCTCGGTGCCGCCTCGGTCGGGCTCGCCACCGCCGACGGGGTGGCGACATCGACCACGGCCGGGGCGGGAGCGGCCGCCTCGCCGCTGTCGGGCGCGGAGGTGGCCGGGGCGGCGTCCTTCTTGCCGGTGTTCGCCGGCGTGTCCGCGACCGCGCCGATGGCGACGCCGCCGCAGCAGCAGAGCACCAGGACGCCCGCCGTCACGATGGCAACCTGCGCTCCGCGGGAGAGTCGGCGCCACCACGACTGCCGTGGCGACATGGCCGGGTACTGCCCCGTCGGATACGGGACCGCGCCGAACTGGGCGGTCGGCTGCTGGGGCGGCGGGGGCGGGGGCGCCTGGCCGCGCCACGGGTCCTGCGGGGGTGGGTACGTCACGCCTCACAGTGTGCTTGCGGCCTCAACAATTGCTAGCGGCCTATCGGGCACCCTCGGTGCTGACACCTCGACGGCCTGTGACGTCGGACGGCTCCGGCTGGTTGCCCGGAGCGACGAGTGGTGATCAGCTACCCGGCTGGCGGGAAGCGCTGGTCAGCCCGATTCTGGTCCGACCGCGATCAGCAGGTCCTCAGACGAGATCGGCGGTGGCGTCCTGTCGGAGGCCACCGCCGAACCTGAGCACTTCGGATCCGTGCCGTCGTACCCGACGGCTCAGCCCTTGATGTCGCGGGGATCGCGGCTGCGGGGGTAGGTGTTCTTCGCGCCGATCGTGCCGTCCTGCTTCTTGATCACATGCTCGACGCCGCGTTCGGCGGCCGTCTCCCGACCCGCGGCTTCCGCCTCCGACTTGGTGTCGTGCACCGTGCTCGCCCGCTGGTTGCCTTCGGGACGGTTCTTCCACTGCCCGTCCTCGTGGTACGTGTCGATGTCGCCCTTAGCCATGTCGTGGCCTCCCTGGTTCACATGGTCGGTCACGAATATCTGCCCCGTCGGCAGCTACTCCGAAACGTCCCTCCTCGGAACGGCTGTGGGGTTGTGGCTAGATACCGGCCCGGCCGAGGCCGGGACACCTCAGGCCGTGAAGTCGTCCCGCGCGTCACCGGCGTCCTGCTGGACGTGCTCACCGGGCCGCTTGCCCCGGATCTCGTCCTGGCGTCGTACCTCGTCCGCCTCGGACCGTTCGTCCTGGTTCAGGTCACCCAACCGCGCCCGGGCCGGGCCGGCCAGATCCTCGAGGTCGTCCTTCGCCCGTTCGACGCTCATGCCGCCTCCCCTGTCGCCGTGGGCGCCGCCGCGCCCCTCCGCCAGCGGCGTCCCCGACCGTCGAGCACTGAAACCCGGGGGCGTCGGCGGGGACGGGCGCGTGGGTGGTCAATCGGTGGCCGCTCCCAGGTCCGCCGCGTGCCGCAGGGTGGCGGCCAGCCGCTCCCGGTCGTCCTCGCTCAGCGGCACGGCCCCCGCCCGCTCCAACAGCTCCCCGGCGACCGCCGGCTCGTCGAGCACGAGGGCCAGCTCGGCCCGGTAGACCAGCGCCTCGACCTGGGTGACCGGGTCGTCGGCGGCGTCCGGCCGGGACAGCGCCCCGTCGAGGATCCGGGCGGCCTGCCGGTGGTCGCCGCGCGAGTCCGCCTGCACCACGGCGTTCGCCAGCGTCCGGGCCAGCCGCCCGGTCGGGCCCTCGGCGACCGGTGGCGCGCTGCGGGCCACGAACCGGATCCAGTTGCCGCCGGGGTCGACGATGCTGAAGCCGGTGTGCCCGTCCTGGTTCGTCCGCACCCGGGGCCGGGTCATCCGCGGCACCCCCGACACGAGCACCTTGCCGTAGGCCGCCCGCATGCCGGCGGCCAAGTCGCGGTGGATCGCCACGATGTCGTCGACCAGGACCAGGCAGGAGCCGTACGAGGTGGCCGGGTCGAACCCGGGCATGCCGAAGAAGTGCAGGTGGAGGTCCTCGCGGTGCAGGGCTAGGTACGGGTTGGGTCGCGCCTGCCGGTAGCCGACCTGGAAGCCGAGGGCCTGGTAGAAGGGCGCCACGTCGTCCAGGGAGCGGCACGGCAGCAGCGGGATGGTCGTCTCATGGGCCATCCGTTCTTCCTAGCGGGGCGCCGGCGGCGTTCGCACATGGAAATGGCCGAACGGACGAGGGGCCGGTCCCTTTCGGAACCGACCCCTCGCTTGCGACGCGGACGTCGTTACGGCTTCCAGGAGCCCGCGGTGCGCAGGTGGTGCTGGTACTCCACAGTGCCGCTCTTGTTCTTGACGTCGAAGATGAGCTGGCCGCTGCGCTTGCTGCCGCTGGGCAGGTTGTTGCCCGAGCCCATCAGCTTGCCGCAGCCGGAGAAGGCGCCGCCGACGCCGCTCTCCTCGCTGCCGTCGGTGCCGATCCACTTGAAGAAGAACGGGTTGATCGAGCCCGTGCCCTTGGTGACCTCGGCGGTCACGTCGGCGATCAGGTACATGCCGTTCTTCGGCCCCGGCATGAACTCCTGGCAGGCCTTGTCCTTGGTGCGGAAGTTGCCGACCGTGATCTCGACGGTGCCGTCGTCGTCGTTGACGATCAGCTTGTCGCCGGACGGCATGTTGAAGGTCTCGCTGTCGGTCCGGCCCGGCTCCGGCGTCGCCGAGGTGCCGCCGGTCGGGGTGTCGTCTACCGGGTTGCTGTAGGTGACGCCCGGGGTGGGCAGGCTGTCGATGGCGTCCTTGGTCTTCTGCGCCCCGCTGTAGATGGCGAAGATGCCGCCGCCGCAGCACAGCAGCAGCATGACCGCCACCACGATGCCGACGGTGATCCAGACGTTCTTGTTGGACTTCTTGGGCGGCGGGCCGAACTGCCCGGGCGCGGGCGGGTACGGCCCGGTCGGCGGGTAGGCCTCACCCGGGGGCGGCGGGAACTGCCCGGGCGGCGGGGGGAACGCGGCCCCCCCGGTCGGGTACGGCGGCTGCGCCCCGCCCGGCGGCGGGTACGGCGCACCCGACGTCGGCGGCTGCGGCACGTAGGGCGCACCCGAGGGCGGCGCGTACGGCGACTCCGGGGCGGGCGGGTAGCCGCCACCCGGGACCGGCGGGTACGGCGCACCGGAGGTCGGCGGCTGCGGCGGGTACGGGGCGCCCGAGGTCGGCGGCTGCGGCGCGCCCGAGACCGGCGGCTGCGGGCTGCCGGGCACCGGCGGCATCGGCGCGGTGGGGAACGCCTGGGTCGGCGGTTCCTGAGGCTGCTGGTTCGGGTCGTGCGGTCCGAACGGAGGCTGAGGGTGGCTCACCGTACTCCTTGGGCACCTTCGAGATCGTCAGTCGGGACGACGGTACAAGCCGCCCGCAACGCGACCGTCAGGCCCTCACCCGGGTACCAGAACGGCGGCGGTGCGCACCAGATCGGCGTCCACGGCGAACCGACCGGCTATCGATGACGGCGGATCGGTCAGCGCGGTGGCGGTGAGCCGGGCCGCTGCGATGCGGGCGGTGAACGTGCCCGCCTCGGGGTCGAACGTGACCCGGGCGTCGGAGAAGTCCAGCCAGGTCCCGACGAGCGGGCGCCAGACCTTGTAGACGGTCTCCTTGACGCTGAACAGCACGACCGACCAGGCCACCCCGCCGGGCAGCCGGGCCAGCTCCGCCTCCTCCTCGGGCAGGCAGACCTTCCGGCGTACCCCCGCGGGAAGTTCCCGGTGGCCCTCGGCGTCGATGCCCACCGCGCGGATCTCGGCGGCGCGGGCGGCGGCGGCCGCGCAGTAGTCCCGGGTGTGGGTGATGGCCCCGACCACGCCGGCCGGCCAGACCGGGGCGCGGTCGGGGGCCGCGGGCACCGGCGTGGGCGGCAGCCCCAGCCCGGCCAGCGCCCGGCGCGCGCACACCCGGCCGGCGGTGAAGTCCCGGCGGCGGCCCGCCACGGCCCGCTCGCCCAGGCAGGCCCGCTCGGCCGGGAGCAGGGCGCCGGTCCAGTCCGCGGCGCCGGCCACCGCCACGGTGACCTCGGGTGGCAGCAGGTCCCGCATGACGCCGAAACGTACCGCAACCCTGTAACGCCGGTGCGTTCCGGAGCGCTGTTGGGTCGTTGCGGGGAGGCACCGTCCACACACACATGTTCAATCACGAGAGGAACGGCCGATGACGCCTGGTGCGAAGGCGTCGGAATCACGACCGGGCGAGCACGCCCCCGTGACCCCCGACTGGACCTGCGGTTCCTGCGGCGAGGACTGGCCCTGTGTCACGAAACGCGGGCAACTGCTGAACGAGTACCAGGTGGACCGCGCCTCGTTGAGCGTCTATCTCGGCTCCTGCCTGGCGGCCGCCACGCAGGACCTTCGCACCGCTGCGGACTCCACGCTCCAGGACCGGTTCATCGGCTGGGTGCCGCGCGGCCCGCGTACCCTCTGACCCCCGCTTCCGGTGGCCGCCCCGAACCCGACGCGGCGGCCACCGGTCGCGGGCTCAGGGTCGGCGGGGTCGCCGGGTGAGCGCGAAGCCCACCACGCCCGCCACGGCGGCGAGCACGCCGCCCGCGCCGGTCCACACCCAGCGCGAGCCGGGCTCCGGGAGCCAGTCGGTGAGGCCGGCGTCCTCCTCGGCGACCGGTTCCGGGGCCGGCTCCCCGGTGAGCACCGTGCCGGCCCTGGTGTTCGCCACCAGTGGCGCCGCCAGCTCCCCGTCGTCGCCGGACCCGCCGCCCCCGGTGTCCGCGCCGACCAGCAGGTCCACCTCGACCGGCAGGCCGAGGTCGGGCTCGGGCAGGTCGCTGACCGAGAGCCGGAGGTAGTAGGTGCCGGGCAGCGGGTCGCCGGACCACGGCTCCGCCCAGGGCCGGACCCGGCGCAGCGTGCACCCGAGGGTCACGGCGGTCGCGGTCGCCGCGGCGGTCGGGGTCTGCGCGCCGGCCGTGCACGCCTGGCGGCGGCGCAGCCCGTCGAAGACGTCGACGGTCCAGGTGGATGGGCCGGTGCGCGCCCTGCCGCCGAAGGAGACCGTCGCCGTGACCTCGTGGACCTCGCCGGCCTCGGCGCGGAACGACCAGTAGAGGTGGTCGCCGGTGGAGGCGCTCACCCGGACCGGCTGGCCGGGGGTGATGGTCGTGGCGGTGAGGAACGAGGTGCCGGCCTTGGTGACGGTGGCCGCGCCGGGCGACGGGGTCGGCGCCGCACCGGCGGCCGTGGGGGTGAGGGTCAGCCCGGCGGCGGCCAACGCCGCCGCGGAGCGGATCAGGGTACGCATCCTCAGTTCTCCCTCCAGGTGGCCACCCACCAGCGGGTGAGTAGCCCGGCGACCAGCCCGGTGACCAGCCCGGCCAGGGTGAGCAGGAGCAGCAGCGCCCAGCCGCGGCCGAGATCCGGCCCGTCCGGTGCGGGGGACGCGGCGACCACGTCCACGGTCAGCTCCACCGGCATGCCCGGGGTGACCTGGGTGCCGGGTCGCGGTGCGAACGAGTTGCTGACCACCAGGCATACGGTCCGCGCCGGCTGCGTCCCGGTCGGGGCGGGCTCGGGGCTCTCCTCCTCGGCGGCCGACCAGCGCAGCCCGGCCGAGACGACGTCGGTACGCCCGCTGCCGGCGTCGACGCCCCGGACCAGTTCCCGCCCGTCCGGAGTGGTGGCCCGCAGCAGCACGCCGTAGTCCGGGTTCACCGGCCGGTCCAGCGCGACGCTCACCGAGGCGCGCAGCTCCTGACCGGGACGCATTGGCACCCGGTACCAGCGGTGCTCGGCGAACGCCTCCCGGTCGCTGTAGACGCCGGGGGCGAGCAGCGGCGCGCCGTCGCACCCGGCCGACCCGCCGACCACGGTCGGGGTGGCCGTGTACGTGTCCCGGGCCCGGTCCACCAGCTGCTTGATCCGCCCGGTCAGCTCGTCGGCGCTCTGCGCCGCGGTGTACGTGCCACCGGTCGCCCCGGCGATGCAGAGCAGCTGCCGGCGGACCTTCTCGTCGGGGGCCAGGCCCAGCGTGTCGACCACCAGCCTGGTGCCCTGGGCGGCCAGCTCGCGGGCCACCTGGCAGGGGTCGGGCGGCGCGCAGGTGTCCTCGCCGTCGGTGATCAGCACGATCCGGCGGGCGGTGCTGCCGGTGCCCAGGTCCTGCGCGGCGGAGCGGAGCGCGAGCCCGACCGGGGTGAAGCCGGTCGGGCGCAGCGTGGCGACGGCCGCCTTGGCCTGCGTACGGTCCACCGGGCCGACGGGCACGATCTGCTGGGTGTCCCGGCAGCCCTGCTTCTTGTCCTCGCCCCGGTAGGTGGCGCCGAGGACCCGGATGCCGAGCTGGGTCTCGTCCGGCAGCGCGTCGACCACCTCGTTGAACGCCTGCTGGGCCACCGAGATCCGGCTGCGCCCGTCGATGTCCCGGGCCCGCATCGAGCCGCTGACGTCCAGGACCAGTTCGACCTTGGGCGGCTCGGCGGGAGGTTCGGGGGTCTCGTCGTCGGCCGCGGCGGGCGGCGGACCGATCAGCGCGGTCGCCGTCAGAAGTCCGATCAGGACGGCCGCCGATCGTCTCTTGTTGATCACGGGCGAAGTGTAGTGAGATCCACTGTGGAAGATCATCCGGGTCGCCTGATCAAGCTCGATCGATGCGACAGGTGGCATGATCAGGAGTTGCGGCGTGGCCGCCCGCGCCGGCGGATGGTAGGGAATTCGTGACGTTTCCGCAGGGTGACGCACCGTGAGTTGCCCGATGTAAACCTTTTGTGGGGTGGCGCATTCGTCGGAAATCTGACCAGGGTCGACCCGTTGTGCCACTGCCGCACTGTGGTTAAGCTCTGTCTTGCGCGCCCCAATCGCCCGCTTCCCCCGTGGCAGGCGATCGGGGCGCGCTTTTTCGTACCCGAACCCGCCGACGGCGGACGGTCCCTTGATCGCAACCGGTTTTCCGGCCCGGCGGGTGCCCCCGCCGGGCCGCGCCGGTCAGATCCAGCGACCGTCCAACCACATCCGGGCGGACCAGTCCGCGTAGGCCATCAGCCGGCCCACGAAGATCGGGTAGAAGTAGCCGAAACAGAGGCCGACCAGCAGTACGTACGCGCCCGCGATGATCCCGCCGACCAGGCGGCGGTCGGCGGTCGCCTCGGCGCTCGGCGGCGCCGCCGTGCCGGCGGCCGGGGCGGGCGAGACGATCGCGCCGAGCACGTAGACCACGGCGAGCACCAGGAACGGCACCGCCGGCGCGGCGTAGAAGGAGAACATCGTGCGGCCGTCGAGCGCGAACCAGAACCAGGGGAGCAGGCCGGCGGCGACGCTGAGCAGGATGGCGCCGGCCCGCCAGTCGCGCCGGGCCAGCCCGAGCCAGACCGTCGCCGCCAGCGCCGGCAGGAACGACCACCACAGCAGCGGAGTGCCCAGCAGCAGGATCTCCGAGGCGCAGCTCGGCGCTCCGCAGTTGCCGTCGCCGGACCAGTAGAAGGCGACCGGCCGGCCGAGCAGCAGCCACTGCCACGGCCAGGACTGGTACTTGTGCGGGTCGTCGAGCTGGGTGTGGAAGCCGTAGGCGGCCTTGTGGTATTCCCACAGGTTGATCAGCGGGCCGATGACCGGGGTGTCGCTCAGCCCCGGGGTGTTCGGATAGCGGCTGGCCAGGCGGTAGTAGCCCTCGTCGCCGAGCAGCCAGCCCGACCAGGTGAGCACGTAGGTGACGACCATCAGCGCGCCGGCCGCCAGCAGCCAGGGCAGCTCGTCCAGCAGGGCGTCACGCCACGGGCGGCGGACCCCGGCCGAGCGGCGCACCCCGACCTCCCAGAGGAGCACGAGCAGCGCGAAGGCCGGGACGAAGTAGAGGCCGCTCCACTTCACCGCGCAGGCGCAACCGAGCAGGACGCCGGCGGCCAGCCGCCACCACGGCCAGTCCCGCCAGGTCGACGGCGGCCGGCCCGCCCGCCCCGGCAGCGTCGGGTCGAGCCCCGCCTCCAGGGCCCGGGTCCAGCGCCGCCGCCGGGCGTCCCGGTCCAGCACCAGCGCGCCGAACGCGGCCAGCACGAACAGCAGCAGGAAGATGTCGAGCAGCGCGGTGCGGGAGAGCACGAAGTGGAAGCCGTCCAGGGCCAGCAGCAGCCCGGCCGCGCAGCCCAGCGTGGTGGAGCGGAACATCCGCCGGCCGATCCGCACCAGCAGCAGCACCGACAGGGTGCCGGCGACGGCCGCCGCGAACCGCCAGCCGAACTCGGGGGCGGTGGTGAGCAGGTGCCCCGGCACGGAAATCTTCGTCTCGGCGTCCTGGTAGCCGAAGGCCCACTCGCCCAGGCCGATGAGCCACTTGCCCAGCGGCGGATGTACCACGTACGACGGGGCGTTGTCCTTGTAGTTCCACTCGACGCCGCGGTCGATCAGCCCGTACGCGTCACGCGCGTAGTAGATCTCGTCGAAGATCTTCCCGTTGGGGCCGCTCAGCCCGACGAACCGCAGGATGGCCGCGATCGCCACCACCACCCCGGTGGCCAGCCAGGCACGGCCCCGGTCGAGGCGGGCGTCGACGGTGTCGAGCCGTCGCCGGACGACGGACGGGAGCCGGCCGCCGCCGCCACTCGTGGCGGGGCCGGTGGCCTGGTCGGCGCTGGTCGGCTCGACGGCGGACCCGCCCGCGTTCGCGCTCTGTGCTGTCGACGCACTCGTCACCCGGCGATCGTAGGCTGCGAAGGTGCCCGGTGGCGCCCGTCGTCTCCGAGATTGGTACGGCCGTCGATGAAGGAGCGCACGTCGTGGGTGAAATGTCCGAGGTTGGCCGCCTGGTGCTGCTCGGTGCGCCGCTGGGCAACCCGGCCGACGCGTCCGCCCGGTTCCGCGAGGTGCTCGCCGCCGCCGACGTGGTCGCCGCCGAGGACACCCGGCGGCTCACCCGGTTGGCCCGCGACCTGGCGGTCACCGTGCCGGGCCGGATCGTCTCCTACTTCGAGGGCAACGAGGAGCGGCGCACCCCGGAACTGGTCGACGTCCTCGCCGCCGGCTACACCGTCGCGCTGGTCACCGACGGCGGGATGCCCAGCGTCTCCGACCCCGGCTACCGGCTGGTCCGGGCCGCCCTGGACGCCGGTGTCCCGGTCACCGCGGCCCCCGGGCCGAGCGCCGTGACCACCGCCCTGGCGCTGTCCGGGCTGCCGTGCGACCGGTTCTGCTTCGAGGGCTTCCTGCCCCGCACGCCCGGCGCCCGCCGGTCCCGGCTGCGCGCGCTCGCCGCCGAGGAGCGCACCCTGGTGCTCTTCGAGGCGCCGCACCGGATCGCCGGAGCGCTGGCCGACCTGGCCGAGGCGTTCGGCCCGGACCGGCCCGCCGCACTGTGCCGCGAGCTGACGAAGACGTACGAGGAAGTGGTCCGCCGGCCGCTCGGCGAGCTGGCCGAGTGGGCCGCGGCGGGCGATCCGCGCGGCGAGATCACCCTGGTCGTGGCGGGGGCGCCGCCGGCCGCCGCCGTCCGGCCGGACGACGACACGCTGCGCGCCGCGGTGGCCGCGCGGGAGGCGGCCGGGCTGTCCCGCCGCGACGCCGTCACGGAGGTGGCGACGGAGTACGGCCTGCGCCGCCGCGAGGTCTACACGGTCGTGCACAGCTGAAAGGAAGGGCCCCCTGTTAACGCCTCCGGTATAGGAGGGGTCCCCTCCTAACGCGGCTACCAGGCCCAGCCCAGGAAACCGACGGTGATCAGCAGCGGGCCGGCCAGCGCCACGCCCACCGCCCAGCGGCGGTGCCGGGGGTCCGGCAGCCGGGTGGCGCCGGTCCAGCGGGCGATCCCGGCGGCGCAGCCGGCCACCAGGAGCAGCCCGAGCAGCCAGCGCAGGTGCCGGCCGGCGCCGGCGTCCGCGTAGGCGGTGCCGGCGGCCGGTCCGGTCATCCGGGCGGGCAGCACCGAGCCGGTGGCGCTGCGGTCGGCCGGCACCCCGCTGACCCGCACGCCGTGGGCCAGGAAGCGCTCGCCGTCGGCCAGGAAGAGCCCCCGGCAGCGCTGGGTCAGCCCGCCGCCGCTGCAATCGGTGATCACAGCGGTGCCGCTCGTGCCGTGCCCCACAGCCAGCCAGAACGGCCCGGCGCTCACCCAGGCGAAGAACGCCGCCAGCAGGCTCAGCGACAGCAGCACGGACAGGCCGGTGACCGGGTCCGGGGGACGCGCCGGACGGCGGTCGCGCCGGGCCGCCGACCGCCGGAGCGGCCACCGGGTGCGCCGGCGGCGCGGCTCCTCCCGCAGCGGGGTGCCGTCCCAGTGCACCTCCTCGATCGGCGCCCAGGCGGCCCCGCCGTCGGCCGGAGCGGACCGCCGGTGCCAGCGCGGCTGCCGGACCGGCACCCGGCGGGGGACGGCGTCCACCGGCGCCCCGGTGGTCGGTTCCACCTCGACGGGCGGGTCCGCCGGGTCCAGCCGGGGCTGGGGAGCCACCGTGCCGCGCGCCGGGATCCGCCGCGCGGCCTCCTCGGCCGCGGGCGCGGAGGAGGGCCCGCCCGGCCCGGGCGCCGCTGGTCTGCTGGTCACGCCGTTCATTTCACACCGGCAAGCCGGGGTCGCCGGGCAGCTCAGACCGCGTGTCGGCGACAAATCGGGCGTACGGCGGGGGCCGGCGCGTGGGACGCGCCCTATTGGTTCGCCGGTGTCCCGCGGCAATCACTAGGCTTGGCGCTCATGAGTCACGTTCTCGCCGCGGTCGCCTGGCCCTACGCCAACGGCCCGCGCCACATCGGCCACGTATCCGGATTCGGCGTTCCCTCCGACGTCTTCGCCCGGTACATGCGGATGGCCGGTCACGACGTGCTCATGGTCTCCGGCACCGACGAGCACGGCACCCCGATCCAGGTGCAGGCCGACGCCGAGGGAGTCACCCCCCGCGAGCTGGCCGACCGCTACAACCGGGTGATCGCCGAGGACCTGCGGGCGCTGGGCCTGTCGTACGACCTGTTCACCCGGACCACCACCCGCAACCACTACGCGGTGGTGCAGGAGTTGTTCGAGGGGCTCCACCGCAACGGCTACATCGTCCCCAAGGTCACCACCGGGGCGATCTCCCCGTCCACCGGCCGGACCCTGCCCGACCGCTACATCGAGGGCACCTGCCCGATCTGCGGCTACGACAGCGCCCGCGGTGACCAGTGCGACAACTGCGGCAACCAGCTCGACCCGATCGACCTGATCAACCCCAAGTCGAAGATCAACGGCGAGACGCCGGAGTTCGTGGAGACCGAGCACTTCTTCCTGGACCTGCCGGCCCTGGCCGACGCGCTGCGGCAGTGGCTGGACAGCCGGGAGGGCTGGCGCCCCAACGTGCTGCGCTTCTCCCGCAACCTGCTCGACGACCTCCAGCCCCGGGCCATCACCCGCGACCTGGAGTGGGGCGTGCCGATCCCGCTCGACGGCTGGCGCGACCGGCCCGACAAGCGGATCTACGTCTGGTTCGACGCGGTGATCGGCTACCTGTCCGCCTCCATCGAGTGGGCCCGCCGCACCGGCGACCCGGAGGCCTGGCGGAAGTGGTGGTCCGCCGACGGGGAAGGTAAGGACGCCCGCGGCTACTACTTCATGGGCAAGGACAACATCGTCTTCCACTCGGTGATCTGGCCGGCGCTGCTCGGCGGCTACTCCGGCGAGGGCTCCCGGGACGGCGAGCCCGGCCGGCTGGGCCGGCTCAACCTGCCCACCGAGGTGGTCTCCAGCGAATACCTGACCATGGAGGGGCGGAAGTTCTCGTCCTCCCGCAAGGTCGTCATCTACGTCCGCGACTTCCTGGCGCGGTACGACGCCGACGCGCTGCGCTACTTCATCGCGGTGGCCGGCCCGGAGAGCAACGACACGGACTTCACCTGGGCCGAGTTCCTCCGCCGCAACAACGACGAGCTGGTCGCCGGCTGGGGCAACCTGGTCAACCGGTCCATCTCGATGGCGGCGAAGAACTTCGGCGCGATCCCGCCGGTCGACGCCGCCGGGCTCACCGAGGCCGACCGGGCCCTGCTGGACACCGCCAGGGCCGGCTTCGGCACCGTCGGTGACCTGATCGCCCGGCACCGGCAGAAGCAGGCCATCGGCGAGGCCATGAAGGTCGTCGCCGAGGCCAACAAGTACCTGTCCGAGCAGGCGCCCTGGAAGCTCAAGGGCTCCGACGACAAGCCCCGGATGGGCACCATCCTGCACGTCGCCCTCCAGGTCGTGAGCGACGCCAACACGCTGCTCACCCCGTTCCTGCCGCACTCCGCGCAGCAGATCCACGAGCTGCTCGGCGGCACCGGGGTGCACGCGCCCATGCCGGTGATCGAGGAGGTCGAGGACCTCGACGGCGGACCCGGGTACCCGGTGCTGACCGGCGACTACACGGTCGGGGCGCGCTGGGAGTCCGTACCCCTGGAGGCGGGCCGGCCGCTCGCGGCGCCCAAGCCGGTGTTCCGCAAGCTCGACCCGTCGATCGTCGACGAGGAGCTGGCCCGGCTGGCCGGCTGAGCCGACCGACGCACGACGCGGCCCCGGGGAAACCCCGGGGCCGCGTGCCGTCGCCGGCTCAGGCGCGGGCCATCTGCGGTTTGCCGATGAACTCCATGATCGCCTTGTTGACCTCGGTGGGGTGCGTCCACGGCGTGCCGTGCGGCGCCCCTTGCAGGGTGACCATCCGGCAGTCGGACAGCATGTTCTGCAACCGCTGGCCCGTCACCGGGTACGGCAGCACGTTGTCCTTGTCGCCCTGGATGATCAGCACCGGGATGGTGATGTTCGGCAGGTCGCCCCGGAAGTCCGTCAGCCAGGCGTCCACGCTGTCGTGGGTGCCCTTCGCCGACGCCCGCGCGCCGATCTCCCAGTGCGCCCGGTACGCCTCCTCGCTGACCCACTTGCCCTTGTTCTCGCTGTAGTTGAAGAACGCGTCGCAGAACTGGGTCAGGTAGGCGAACCGGTCCTGGATGATGGCCGCCTTGAACCCGTCGAACAGGCTCTGGTCGACGCCTTCGGGATTGTCGGCCGTCTTCAGCAGGAACGGCGCCAACGGCGCCATCAGCACCGCCCGGTCGACCCGGTCCGACCCGTACGCGCCCAGGTAGCGGGTCACCTCGCCGGTGCCCATCGAGTGCCCGATCAGGATCGCGTTGCGCAGGTCCAGCTCGGTCATCAGCATGTCGAGGTCGGCCGCGAAGGTGTTGTAGTCGTAGCCGAACGCCGGTTGGGCGGAGTTGCCGAATCCGCGCCGGTCGTACGTGATCACCCGGTAGCCGGCCGCGAGCAGCGGGTTGGCCATCTTCTCCCAGGTCGCCCCGTTGAACGGGAACCCGTGGATCAGGACGATCGGCTGGCCGGAGCCGTGATCCTCGTAGTAGAGGTCGATGGGTGCGGAATTCTCCGTACCGACGGTGACGAAAGGCATGTCGGGTTCTCTCCCCTTGCGTGCGTCTCGGACGCCCGCGCTTTCCCGGCCCGCTCCCGCTTATGCCGTCCGGTACGGCAGATCCACCACCCGGTCGTCGGTCAGCTCGCCGCCCGGCGCCCACGTCTCGTAGACGCCTCGCTCGTGGCACTGCGCCCCGGTCGTGGCCACCGCGTCCGGATCCGGCCGGCACAGCCGCAGCCGCAGCCAGCCCGCCTCCTCCCGGAGCACCAGGCAGGGCACCCCGCGCCAGGCGGCGTAGCGCAGCCGGCGGGCCGCCGACTCCACCGGGTAACGGGCCGCCCGGGTCATGGCCAGCACGCGGAACCCACCGGGCTGGTCGGCCACCGCCTCGTACTCGACGCCGCCGTACCCGCCGACGAGCTGGGTGGAGCGGGGCGCGTCGCCGGTCGGCACGTACTCCTGGTCGGGGGAGAGGCCGGGCACCGCGGCGAGCAGGTGCCGCCACTGCGGGCCGACCATGCGCAGCCAGCCCCGCTGCTCCGCCTGGTAGGTGTAGAGCACCACCTCCACCCCCTCCGCCGGGTAGGCGAGCAGGGTGGCGTTCGCCGGCATCGGCAGGTCGGCGAAGTCGCGGGTGACGAACTCCGGGACGAGCTGGGCGTTGCTCGGCACGAACCCGGTGCCCAGCACCGCCGGCCCGAGCCGGTCCCGCGGCGGCAGTGCCGTCAGCCCCTGGTGCGCCGGACCGACCGGCACGTCGTAGTCCGCCGGGTCGGTGGCGCGCCAGCGCAGCGCGTACGCCACGTCGCCGCCCTCCGAGTCGCCCCGCAGCACCGCCATCCCCGCCGGGGTGCGCAGGTGCGCCACGTCGTGCTCCCGGTGGCAGAAGCCGTGCGGCAGCCAGCCCCGCACGTAGCCGGCGAGCTGGCGGGCGGAGAGCACCTTCACCATCCGGGTGCCCGGCCGGATCATCGCCGAGCCGCGCACCGCCGCGAGGGTCGGGTCGGCCGCCGCACCCGGCTGCTGGCTGAGCTGGTGCAGGTACGCCCAGCCGTGCTCCCGGTGCAGCGGCATGAGCAGCGGCGGGTCCAGGTCCTCCGTCGGCTCGGCCGCCCCGTGCACCGCGCTCACCTCGGTGACGTGCACGAACCTCCGCCACGGGTACGGCACCCCGGGCCGGGGCGCCCACTCGAACCCGGGCGCCTCCTCGGCGCTGAACAGCTCGTACGCCGCGCCCCGGGCGATCTCCTCCGCCGGGTGGACGCGGCCGTCGTACGTCACGCGCAGCCCGGTCCGCTCGGGGGCGGCCTCGCCGGCCTGAGGTGTGACGGTCACGCACCGCACCGTAGGCGCGGCAGATGTGGTGCACGTGAACAGTCGGTGGCGGTCCGGAAACGCCGGCGCGCGGCGGTGTGTGATGCTGGCCGCGATGAGCGAGCAGACCGAAACCCGCAAGCAGCGTGCCGCCCGCCGGGCCGGTGAGTTCCCGCCCGCCCCGGAGCCGCTCGCGGTGCCCGTGCTGGACAGCCATACCCACCTCGACATCACGGTCAGCGAGGCCGGTGTACCCGGCGGCCCGGCCGACGACCCGGTGGCGGCGGCCGTCGCGGTGGCCGCCGGCGTCGGCGTGGACCGGCTCGTGCAGGTGGGCGTGGACGTCGAGTCCTCCCGGTGGGGCGCCGACGTCGCCGAGCGCTACGGCGCGGTGCTGGCCACCGTGGCCCTGCACCCGAACGAGGCGCCCCGCCTGGCCGACCTGGACGAGGCGCTGCGCGAGATCGAGGCCCTCGCCGGCCGGAGCAGGGTCCGCGGCATCGGCGAGACCGGGATGGACTTCTTCCGCACCGGCGACGAGGGGCGGGCCGCGCAGGAGGAGAGCTTCCGGGCGCACATCGCCATCGCCAAGCGGCACGGCAAGGCGCTGGTCATCCACGACCGCGACGCGCACGCCGACGTGCTGCGGATCCTCGACGACGAGGGCGCGCCGGACACCGTGGTGCTGCACTGCTTCTCCGGCGACGCCGACTTCGCCCGCGAGTGCGTCCGCCGCGGCTACCTGCTCAGCTTCGCCGGCACGGTCACCTTCGGCAGCGCCACCGCCCTGCGCGAGGCCGCCGCGGTCACCCCGCCCGGGCAGCTGCTCGTGGAGACCGACGCGCCGTACCTCACTCCCATGCCGCACCGGGGGCGGCCGAACGCCTCGTACCTGATCCCGCTGACCGTCCGGTTCCTGGCCGAGACCACGGGGACCGACCTCGACGAGCTGTGCGCGGCGATCTCCGCGACCGGCGAGCGCGCCTTCGGGCCGTGGTGAAAGGATGCCCGGCGTGACCGGTCTCCTCGGCCCGGCGGAGATCCGGGAGCTCGCCGCGCGGCTCGGCGTGACGCCGACCAAGAAGCTCGGCCAGAACTTCGTGCACGACCCGAACACGGTCCGCCGGATCGTCACCACCGCCGGGCTCGCCCCGGACGACGTGGCGCTGGAGGTCGGCCCCGGCCTCGGCTCGCTCACCCTGGCCCTGCTCCCGGTGGCCGCGCACGTGCACGCCGTCGAACTCGACCCGGCCCTGGCCGCCGCGCTGCCGGAGACCGCCGCCCGGTTCGCCGGCCCGGACGCCGCCCGGCTCACCGTGCACCCCGCCGACGCGCTGCGGGTCACCGCCGCCGAACTGGCCGACCCGGCGCCGACCGCGCTGGTGGCGAACCTGCCGTACAACGTCGCCGTGCCGGTGGTGCTGCACCTGCTCGCCGAGCTGCCCACCCTGCGCCACGGCCTCGTGATGGTGCAGAAGGAGGTCGCCGACCGGCTCGTCGCCGGTCCCGGTTCCAAGGTGTACGGCATCCCGTCGGTGAAACTCGCCTGGTACGCCCGCTCCCGGGCCGCCGGCAAGGTCCCGCCGAACGTCTTCTGGCCGGTGCCGAACGTCGACTCCGGGCTGGTCGCCTTCACCCGGCGCGACCCGCCCCGCACCGACGTACCCCGGGCGGCCGTCTTCGCGGTGGTCGACGCGGCGTTCGCGCAGCGCCGCAAGACCCTGCGCGCCGCGCTCGCGGGCTGGGCCGGCGGTGCGGACCGGGCCGCGGCGGCGCTCACCGCCGCCGGCGTCGACCCCGGCGCACGCGGCGAGTCACTCACCGTGGAGCAGTTCGCCGCCATCGCCGCGTCGGCCCCGGCCGCTTCCGCGGGCGCCCAGTAGGCTGGCGCCGTTGCCGACCCCGCCCGAGGAGCTGACCGTGCAGAAGCCGTTCGACATCCGCCTGCGCCCGCGGGACATCGTCCCGTGACCGAGGCCTGGCGACCGGACGACGAGGACGGGCAGCGGCGCGGGGCCAGCGGCCCGGTGAAGGTGCGGGTGCCGGCCAAGGTCAACCTGCACCTCGGGGTGGGGCCGCTGCGCCGGGACGGCTACCACGAGCTGAACACCGTCTACCACGCCATCTCCATCTACGACGAGCTGACCGCCCGCCGCGGCGACACCCTGACCCTCACCATGGAGGGCGAGGGCGCCGGCGAACTGGCCCTGGACGACTCCAACCTGGTGATCCGGGCCGCCCACGCCCTCGCCGGCTACGCGGGCGTCCTGCCGCACGCCCGGCTGCACCTGCGCAAGCAGATCCCGCTCGCCGGCGGGCTGGCCGGCGGCAGCGCCGACGCGGCCGCCGCGCTGGTCGCCTGCGACGCGCTCTGGGGCACCGGGCTGTCCCGCGACGAGCTGGCCGGGATCGCCGCCGACCTCGGCTCCGACGTGCCGTTCCTGATCTACGGCGGCACCGCGCTGGGCACCGGGCGGGGCGAGGCGGTCAGCCCCGTGCTGGCCCGCCCCACCTCCTGGCACTGGGTGGTGGCCCTCGCCGACGGCGGCCTCTCCACCCCGGCCGCCTACCGGGAGCTGGACCGGCTCCGCGACGCCGGCACCGCCGGGGAGCCGCTGGGCAGCACCGACACCCTGCTGGGCGCGCTGCGCCAGCGCGACCCGCGGGTGCTCGCCGCCGCCCTCGGCAACGACCTCCAGGCCGCCGCGCTGACCATGCGCCCGTCGCTGGCCGAGACGCTCAAGGCGGGGGAGGCGGCCGGCGCGCTCGCCGGCCTCGTCTCCGGCTCCGGCCCGACCTGCGTCTTCCTCGCTCGGGACGAGGCCGACGCCGGCCGGATCGCCGCCGAAATGGAGGCTGCGGGCGTCTGCCGAGAGGCGCGCACCGCGCACGGGCCGGTGGCCGGCGCACGGACCATCTGATCCCCGTTGGCGCACCACGGCCGCACCGTCGCGTATCACCGGAGCGTCGACCGGTCCGGTGGCAGTGCGGCAGTCAGAGCCGGACGAGCATCTTGCCGATGTTTCCGCCACTCAACATCGACAGGAAGGCGTCGACCATGTTCGTGAGGCCATCGACGACCGTCTCGTCCACCACGATCCGTCCGTCGCGCAGGCGCGGTACGACGAACGTCTCCAGCTCCGATTGCAGGTGCTGGTAGTCCCGGACCAGGAACCCCTCCAGTCGTAGCCGCTTGGCGACGATGGCGAAGAGGTTGCGCGGGGCGGCCGGTGCGGTTGGCGCGTTGTACTGGGCCACCGCCCCGCACCAGGCGATCCGGCCATGGTCGCGTAACACGTCGATGGCTGCCTCCAGGTGGCTTCCACCGACGTTGTCGAAGTAGACATCGATTCCGCCGGGTGCCGTGGCGGCCAACCGAGCGGCCAGGTCCCCCGCCGAGTAGTCGACCGCGGCGTCGAATCCCAGGTTGCTCACCAGGTGCGCGGCCTTGGCCGCGGTTCCGGTGCTGCCGATGATCCGTCCCGCCCCGAGCTGACGGGCGAACTGGCCGACCGCGCCGCCGACCGCGCCGGCCGCCGCCGAGACGAAGACCGCCTCGCCAGGCTGAAGGCGGGCGACCCGGGTCAGTCCCACGTACGCCGAGAGCCCGGTCCCGCCGAGGACCCCCAGGTACGCGCTGAGCGGAACGCCCGGCACCTCGGGAAGGACCCGGACGTCCGACGGGGTCACGATGGCGTGGCTGCGCCAGCCCTGGCGGTGGAAGACCAGGTGGCCGACGTCCAGGCCGGGAGCGGAGGAACGCACGACCCGCCCGATGGACCTGCCTTCCATGGGCGTCCCCAGCTCGTCCTCGTCCATGGCTTCCCGCATGTACGGGTCGACCGAGAGGTAGAGGTTCTGCACCAGCGCCTCGCCGGTGGCGGGCACGGGCGTGGGTACCTCGAGGTAGGCGAACTGGTCGGAGGTGGGCGCTCCGAGCGGACGGGCAACCTGGTGTACGACGAGAGACATGCGGTGAGCCCATCCCAGGCGCCCGGGGGCCGCCAGAGTTTTAGCATATTGCTTAATGATCACTTACCGGCTCGGTGTCGACGACCTCGCCGGCACGCGGTTCGCGTATTCGCCGCTGCTGGAGACGGTCACCAGCCTCTGGGCGCTTCGCTGGCCGGAACGGTACGTCCTGCATCTGCCCTGGATCCGGCGGACCCGGGCGGCGCTCGCCGAGGCTCCACGAGACCGGCTCGCGCCCCTCGACGGGTTGCTCGGACCCGCCCGCGGCTGGCTGCCGGACTTTCTGACCCCGCGGCCGGAAACGCCGCTTCCTGACTTCGCCGAAGAGCTGCGGCGGGTGCAGGAGACGCCCACCTCGTCGGCGGTGGCCGACTTTCGCACCGTCTACGGTCGGCATCCACTGCCGCCGGTCGTGGAACCCCCCGTCATCGCGGAGGCGCTCCGGTTCTACTGGCACCTCGCGATCGAGCCGCACTGGCCGCGCATGCGCGCTTTGCTGGAGGCCGACCTGCTGTACCGGGCCCGGCTGCTCGCCCGGGCCGGTGCCGCGGCGGTGCTCGCCGAACTGGATCGCCGTGCCCGGTTCGCCGGCGGCGAGTTCCGGCTGCACGTCGGCCACGCGCTGCACTACGACGTTTCGGTCGCCGGCCGAGGGCTCTGGCTGGTGCCGGCCCTGTTCCTGCCGCAGGCGGTCAGCCCGGTCAGCCCGTCGCGACCGCCGACGGTGGCTTATCCCGCGCGGGGCACAGCCACCCTCTGGGAGACCTCGCCGCCCCGGCCGGCCGGGGCGGTCGTCGATCTGATCGGCGCCGCCCGGGCGGGTCTGCTGGCCGCGATCGAGGCACCGACCTCGACCAGCGATCTTGCGCGGCGGCTCAGCGTCACTCCGAGCGCGGTCTCCCAGCACCTCGGTGTGCTGCTGCGCGCGGGCCTGGTCAACCGGGTCCGGGCCGGCCGGATGGTGCTCTACGCCCGGACCGAGCTGGCTGAGCGGTTGCTGCGGGGCGGCGTCGACGAGTGAGGCCCGCACCGCGCACGCCCCGGTGGCCGGCGCGCGGATCAGCTGACCGAGCGTGCGCGTACCCTTGAGGTTTCAGGCGTCCCCAGGTGCCCGCCGGCACCGGGACGCCTTGATCATGGGAGGTAGGTGAGTTCGTGGCCAACATCGTCAACCTGGACCGGGTGTCCAAGGGGTACGGCGCCGCCGGGCCGCTGCTCACCGACGTCTCGCTCGGCTTGGACGACGCCGACCGGGTCGGCGTGGTCGGCCTCAACGGCGCCGGCAAGTCCACCCTGCTGCGCCTGCTCACCAAGCAGGAGGAACCCGACGACGGCCGCGTCACCCACCGCCGTGACCTGCGGGTCTCCTGGCTGCCGCAGAACCTGGACCTGGCCCCCGAGGCCACCGTCCGGGACGTGGTGCTCGGCACCGCCTGGCTCGGCGAGAGCATGGGCGCCGAGCACGAGTGGGCCGGCGACGCCGGCGTCCGGGCCATCCTCGACGGCCTGGGCATGCCCCACCTCGGCCTCGACGCGGCGGTCGGGACGATGTCCGGCGGCGAACGCCGCCGCGTCGCGCTCGCCGCCCTGCTGGTCCGCGACGCCGACCTGCTCATCCTCGACGAGCCCACCAACCACCTCGACGTCGGCGGCGTCGACTGGCTGGCCCGGCACCTCGTCACCCGCAAGGGCGCGCTCGTCGTGGTCACCCACGACCGCTGGTTCCTGGACGCCGTCTGCACCACCACCTGGGAGGTCGCCGACCAGGCCGTCCGGGCCTACGAGGGCGGCTTCGCCGCCTGGACCCTGGCCCGCGTCGAGCGGCAGCGCGTCGCCGCCGCCACCGAGGCCCGCCGGCAGAACCTGCTCCGCAAGGAGATCGCCTGGCTGCGCCGCGGCGCGCCGGCCCGCACCTCCAAGCCGAAGTTCCGGATCGACGCCGCCAACGCGCTCATCGCCGACGTGCCGGAACCGCGCGACACCATGTCGCTGCAACGGCTCGCCACCGCCCGGCTCGGCAAGCAGGTGTACGACCTCGACCAGGTCACCCTGCACGCCGGGCCGAAGGAGATCCTGCACGACACCACCTGGCAGGTCGGCCCCGGCGACCGCGTCGCCATCCTCGGCCGCAACGGCGCCGGCAAGACCACCCTGCTGCGGATGCTCGCCGGTGTGACCCGCCCCGACGGCGGGCGGTTCGCCACCGGGCAGACCGTACGCCCCGCATTCCTCTCCCAGGAACTCGCCGAACTCCCCGGCCACCTGCGCGTCCTCGAAGCCGTCGAGGAGGTGGCCCGGCGGGTGCAGCTCGGCGACCGGGAGATCAGCGCCGCGCAGCTCGCCGAGGTCTTCGGCTTCGACGACCGGCGGCTCTGGACCCCGGTCAGCGACCTCTCCGGCGGCGAGCGCCGCCGGCTCCAGATGCTGCGGCTGCTCGCCGGCGAGCCCAACGTGCTCCTCCTCGACGAGCCCACCAACGACCTGGACACCGACACTCTCGCCGCGCTGGAGGACCTGCTCGACTCCTGGCCCGGCACGATCGTCGTGGCCAGCCACGACCGCTACCTGATCGAGCGGGTCACCGACGTCGCGTACGGGATGTTCGGCGACGGCCGGCTGGTGCACCTGCCCGGGGGCGTCGACGAGTACCTGGCCCGCGCCGCCGCCCACGGCGGCCCCGCGCCCGCGGACCTCACCCCGGCCACGGCCGCCCCGGCCCGGGAGGGCCTGTCGGCCGCCGAGGTACGCACCGCCAAGAAGGAGCTCAGCCGGCTGGAACGGCAGATCGCCAAGCTCGAACAGAAGGAGGCGACGCTGCACGAGCGGCTCGCCGCGAACGCCACCGACTACGCCAAGGTCGCCGAGCTGGACGCCCAGCTCAAGGAGGTCCGCGCCGAGCGGGACCGCACCGAGGAGGCCTGGCTGGCCCTCGCCGAGGAGCTGCCGGCCGGCTGACCCCGACCGGGGGTGGGGGGTGTGCGGCGTCACTGACGGCCGTGCGGGACAATCGCAGGCGACCCCTCTTCCGTTCGGTCTTGGAGACGCACAGATGGCCCACACCCCCGTCAACCACCCCGCGCGGCCTGTCTACCGGGCGATCGGCGGGCTCGTTGGTCTGTACTTCGTCGTCTTCGGCGTGCTCGGCATCATCGCCAGCGCCGGCAACGAGGTCCTCGCCCAGGACGACACCAAGGTCCTCGGCCAGGGCACCAACCTCGGCCTCTCGATGCTCGCCATCCTGCTCGGCGCCGCGATCCTGGTCGGCACCGCGATCGGCCGCAACCTCGACGTGGCGATCAACCAGTGGCTGGCCTACGCCCTGATGGTCCTCGGCCTGGCCGAGCTGGCGTTCCTCCACACCGACGCCAACATCTTCAACTTCTCGATCATGACCGACATCGTGGTGCTCACCCTCTCGCTGGTGCTCCTGATGGTCGGCATGTACGGCAAGGTCGGCACCGACGACGAGCACGAGGCCTGGCAGAAGGCCCGGCTGGTGCTCTGACCCGCGAACACCCCCCGAAGGCCCGGCGCGCGCCGGGCCTTCGGCGTTTTTCGGGGACGGGAGCGGGCGGCTCGGGGGACAATTGGGCCAAACCAGTCAGCGGACCGGAGGCTCCCATGGCGCATTTCCCGGTGAACCACCCCGCACGGCCGCTCTACCGGGTGCTGTCCGGGCTGATCGGCCTCTACATCCTGGTCTTCGGCGTCTGGGGGGTCTTCGAGACCTGGGGCGACAGCCTCTTCAGCCGGGAGGACACCACGGCCCTCGGCCTCCGCACCAACCTGGCGTTTGCCCTGGTCTCCGTGGTGTTCGGCGCCTTCCTGCTGATCGGCGCGTCCCGCCGCGACAACCTCGGCCACTACATGAACCTGACCGCCGGGGCGGTCTTCCTGGTCACCGGCATTCTCATGATGGCCGTGCTGCAGACGTCGGCGAACTTCCTCAACTTCTCGATGTCCACCGTCCTCGTCTCGCTGGTGTTCGGGCTGATCCTGCTCGCCACCGGCCTCTACGACAAGGTCGGCACGGACCAGCACGCCGCCGACGAGCGGCGCCGCCGCGAACACCCCGTCGCCGATGCCCACCGCTGAGCCGGCTCAACCCCGCTTGCGGACGGTGATCAGACCCGGCTTCGCCTCCAGGTGCGACAGGCCGTTCCAGGCCAGGTTCACCAGGTGCGCCGCCACCGTCTCCTTCCGCGGCTTGCGCACCTCCAACCACCAGCGCCCGGTCAACGCCACCATGCCCACCAGCGCCTGCGAGTAGAGCTCCGCCAGCTTCGGGTCGTAGCCCCGGCTGGAGAACTCCGCGCCCAGGATGTGCTCCACCTGGTGCGCCACGTCGTTCATCACGCTGCTGAAGTTGCCCGTCGCCGACATCAACGGCGACTCCCGGACCAGCACCCGGAACCCGCTCGTCTCCTCCTCGATGTACGTCAGCAGGGTCAACGCCGCCTGCTCCAGCAACTCCCGCGGATGCCCCGCCGTCAACGCCGTGGAGATCCGGTCCAGCAGCGAGCGGACCTCCCGGTCCACCACCACGGCGTAGAGCCCCTCCTTGCCGCCGAAGTGCTCGTAGACCACCGGCTTCGAGATCTTCGCCCGGGCCGACACCTCCTCGATCGAGGTGGCGTCGAACCCGCGTTCGGCGAAGATCTGCCGGGCGATCGAGATCAACTGCTCGCGCCGCTGGGTCGCGGACATCCGTACCCGGGAAGGCTTCGCCGCCGGGACGGCCCGCCGCCGGGCGGAGCTGGCGTCGCTGCCGGGAACGTCGGTCACCCGGCCCATCCTGCCAAACCCCACCCGCGTCGATCGACCGGTTACCGCGCCGGCCGGCCGCGCACCCGCCCCGGCTCCACCAGCTTCGCCGTGATCCGCTCCGGTTTCGGCCACCGCACCGACCAGGCCGCACCGACCTTCTCCAGCAGCCAGATCACCCGCGCCGACGGATCGACCTGCCCGCGCAGCACCCCGTGCCGCGCGCTCGTCGGCTCGGCATGGTGCAGGTTGTGCCAGCTCTCCCCGAACGACAGCAACGCCAGCGGCCAGAAGTTCGACGCCCGGTCGCCCTGCCGCACCGCGAACGGCCGCTCACCGTAGACGTGGCACACCGAGTTGATCGACCAGGTGACGTGGTGCAGCAGCGCGATCCGGACCAGCCCACCCCAGAAGAACGCCGTCAGCGCGCCCTGCCACGACCCGGTGAGCAGCCCGCCCATCGCCGCCGGCCCGAGCACCGAGACCACCACCAGCACCGGGAACAACCGGTCGACGCGGCGGGTGATCGGATCGGCGAGCAGGTCCGGGGCGAACCTCGCCCGGTTCGACAACTCCCGGTTGAACAGCCAGCCGACGTGCGCGTGGAACAGCCCCTTCGTCAGCCCGCCGATGCTCTCCCCGAACCGCCACGGCGAGTGCGGGTCGCCCTCCTGGTCGGAGAACGCGTGATGCCGCCGGTGATCGGCCACCCACTGGATGATCTCGCCCTGCACCGCGAACGAACCCGCCACCGCCAAGGTGGCCCGCAGCCACGGTTTCGCCTTGAACGAGCCGTGGGTGAAGTAGCGGTGGTAGCCGACCGTGATGCCGAAGCCGGACAGCACGTACCAGAACCCGGCCACCAGCACGTCGGTCCAGCCCAGCCAACCGCCCCAGGCCACCGGCACGGCGGCCAGCAGCGCGAGGAACGGAACGACCACGAAGACCCACAGGGCGATCAGGATGCCGGGTGACTGGTGGCCCTGGGTGAGTGGCTTCGGGCCGCTGTCCGGGCCGGTCAGGGTGGTCGACATGGCACCTCCCAGTCGTACGGGCTACGCCTACGTCACCGTAACCAGGAGCGAGCTTGATCGCAGCGGACACGTCACTCCGTCGATGCCGGACCTGTCGTACGCCCGTCCTAACCTGCCGGAGTGACCGACCGTGAGCCTGCCGTCACCGGCCCCGCTCCCTACCGTGGCCGGAAGCCCGCGCTGTACGCGAAGGCCCTGGTCCTGCGTCAGGAGGGCTGCCCGGTGGGTGAGATCGCGGAGCGGCTCCGGGTGTCGAAGTCGACCGCCTACCTCTGGACGCGGCACCTGCCGCTCGACCCCGAGCTGGTGCTGCGGCGACGCCGGGCCGGCCAGCGAGGGCGCGCGGACGCCCAGTGGAGCGCCCACCGGGCGGCACGCGACGCCGCGCGAGCCGACACCGTGGCGGCGGCCGCCCGCTGGGTTCGTCGGCTGAGTTACCGCGAGCTGGTGCTCGTCGGCGCGGCGATCTACTGGTGCGAGGGTGGCAAGGCCAAGCCATGGCGCCCGCACGACTGCCGGATCAAGTTCGTGAACAGCGACCCGATGCTGGTGGCGCTCTTCCTGCGCTTCCTCGACGCGCTCGGCGTGCCGCCGGCCGACCGGCGTTACCGGGTGAGCATCCACGAGACCGCCGACGCGGCATCGGCGGTCCGCTGGTGGGCGGAGCAGGTCGGAGTGCCACCCGAGCGGTTCCAGCGCACCACCCTGAAGCGGCACCGGCCGCTGACCACGCGAAAGAACGTCGGCGCCGACTACCGCGGCTGCCTGACGGTTCACGTCGTCGGGGCGAGCCGGGTCTACTGGAGGGTCGAGGGGATCATGAAGGGAATGACCGATGAGGATCCACCTCGCGACCGGTAAGGTGTAGGCAGCCGCCGAGCGGGCTCCCTTTTGCCCGTTTTCGACCATCCCGGGTCGTCTAATGGCAGGACGTCAGGTTTTGGTCCTGATTATAGGGGTTCGAATCCTCTCCCGGGAGCTTCCGCTGTGTGCATCCGGTCGCGTGGTTAGCATGGCCGCGAGACTGTCGCCGTCCCGACTGGAGCCACGTCGTGTCCCAGCCCCACCTCCGCACCGTTGTCGTGCTCGCCGCCGGTGAGGGCAAGCGGATGAAGTCGGCCCTGCCCAAGGTGCTGCACCCGCTGCTCGGTCGTACCCTGCTCGGTCACGTGCTGGCCGCGGCCGCGCCGCTCGGCGCGGACCGTCAGGTGGTCGTGGTCGGCCACGGCGCCGACCAGGTGCGCGCGCACCTGGCCGAGATCGCCCCGGCTGCCGCCCCGGTGCTCCAGGAGCGTCAGCTCGGCACCGGGCACGCGGTCCGGATCGCGCTGGACGCCGTGCCGGACGCCGCCGGGACCGTCGTGGTGATCAACGGGGACGTGCCGCTGCTGCGGCCGGAGACCGTGGCGGCCCTGGTCGAGGCGCACGAGGGCGCGGGCGCGGCGGCGACCGTGCTGGCCGCCGAGGTGCCCGACCCGGCCGGCCTGGGCCGGATCGTCCGGGACGTCGACGGGCGGCTGGCGCAGATCGTGGAGGAGCGCGACGCCACCCCGGAGCAGCGCGCGTTGCGGGAGATCAACGCGGGGATCTACGCGTTCGACGTGGCGCGGCTGCGGGACGCGCTGGGCAAGCTCTCGACCGACAACGAGCAGGGCGAGGAGTACCTGACCGACGTGTTCGGCCTGCTGCGGGACGCGGGGGAGCCGGTGGCGGTGCACTGCGCGGCGGACCACGTGGAGACGCTGGGCTGCAACGACCGGGTCGAGTTGGCCGCGCTGCGCCGGCTGCTGCGGGACCGGGTGAACGAGGGCTGGATGCGGACCGGGGTGAGCATCCTGGACCCGCACACGACCTGGATCGACGTGACGGTGACCGTCGAGCGGGACGCGGTGATCGACCAGAACACCCAGCTGCAGGGCGCGACGGTGGTGGGCGCGGGCGCGGTGGTCGGTCCGGACAGCACGCTGGTGGACACTTCGGTGGGCGCGGGCGCGAGCGTGGTGCGCAGCCACGCGGTGGGCGCCGAGGTGGGCCCGGAGGCCAGCGTCGGGCCGTACGCGTACCTGCGGCCGGAGTCGCGGCTGGGCCGGAAGGCGAAGGTCGGCACGTTCGTGGAGACGAAGAAGGCGACCATCGGCGAGGGTTCGAAGGTGCCGCACCTGTCGTACGTGGGTGACGCGACGATCGGCGAGCACAGCAACATCGGCGCGGCGACGGTGTTCGTCAACTACGACGGGGTGAAGAAGCACCACACGACGATCGGCAGTCACGCGCGCACCGGGGCGGACAACATGTTCGTGGCGCCGGTGCGGGTGGGTGACGGCGCGTACACGGCGGCGGGCTCGGTGATCATCTCGGACGTGCCGGCGGGCGCCATGGCCGTGGCCCGGGGTCAGCAGCGCAACGTCGAGGGCTGGGTGCTGCGCAAGCGGTCCGGCACGGCGGCCGCGGAGGCGGCGCAGCGGGCCCGTGAGGGTGCGTCGGACCCGGCCGGTGCCGCAAGCGAAGGTGACTGAATCCACGGGGGGGCCGGAGACCGTGGGAGGACCGGTGAACGCGGGGGATACTGCAACCGAATAGTCCCGGCTCACCGCCGCCGGGAACACCGACATACGGGAGCAGACGGGCCCATGGGCAGCATCGTCGCCGAAAACCGCAAGAGCCTGATGCTCTTCTCCGGACGGGGTTTTCCGGAGCTGGCCAAGGAGATCGGTGAGGTGCTCGGCGTCGCGCCGACGCCCTCCGACTCGTACGATTTCGCCAACGGGGAGATCTTCGTACGCTTCAAGGACTCGGTACGCGGTTCGGACGCCTTCGTGGTGCAGTCCGTGACGCACGGGGTCAACACCTGGGTGATGGAGACCCTGATCATGGTCGACGCGCTGAAGCGCGGTTCGGCCAAGCGGATCACCGTGGTCCTGCCGTTCTACCCCTACTCCCGGCAGGACAAGAAGCACCGCGGCCGGGAGCCGATCTCGGCGCGGCTGGTGGCCGACCTGCTGAAGACCGCGGGCGCGAACCGCATCCTGACGGTCGACCTGCACACCGCGCAGATCCAGGGCTTCTTCGACGGCCCGGTGGATCACCTGTTCGCCATGGACGTGCTGGCCGAGTACGTGGAGCGCAAGTACGCGGGCCGGCCGATGACGGTGGTGGCGCCGGACTCGGGCCGGGTGCGGGTGGCGGAGCGGTGGACGGACCGGCTGGGTGGCTGCCCGCTGGCGTTCATCCACAAGACGCGGGATCCGCTGAAGCCGAACCAGGTGGTGGCGAACCGGGTGGTCGGTGAGGTCGAGGGCCGGGTCTGCCTGATCGTCGACGACATGATCGACACCGGTGGCACGATCACCAAGGCCGCCGACATCCTCAAGGAGTCGGGCGCGGCGGAGATCGTGGTGGCGTCCACCCACGCGCTGCTGTCCGACCCGGCGACCGAGCGGCTGAAGAACAGCCCGATCAGCGAGGTCGTCGTGACGAACACGCTGCCGCTGCCGCCGGAGAAGCAGCTCGACAAGCTGACCGTGCTGTCGATCGCCCCGCTGCTGGCCCGGGCGATCCGGGAGGTCTTCGACGACGGCTCGGTGACCACCCTGTTCGGTGGCCTGAGCTGAGGTCCGCGCCCCGCCGGCGGCGGCCCTCCGAGTGGGTCGTCGCCGGTCGGGGAAGTGGCCGTCGCGGTGTCGCCGGCGGTGATATGGGGACTGCCGGAAAGCTCGGAATTCGCTCGGGTAGACTGGTGCGGTTGCCACGGCGAGGGTGCCCGGCGGGCCGCTGAAAAGCACCGCACGGAGGCGCCGTCATCGACGCGGTGCTCCGGGCGGTCGTTCATGACCTTGAGCCCCAGCGAGCCCCTCGCCCAGCACCGCCAGACGACAAGCCGCCGCAGCGAAGCATCAGGAGTTTCCCCGTGTCCGAGGTAAAGATCAGCGCCGAGCCCCGTACCGAGTTCGGCAAGGGTGGTGCCCGTCGTACCCGCCGGGCCGGCAAGGTGCCCGCCGTGCTGTACGGCCACGGCGAGAAGCCCAAGCACATCGCGCTCCCGGCGCGTGAGTTCGCCGCCGCGATCCGCAAGGGCGGTGCGAACCAGCTCTTCGCGATCGAGGTCAGCGACGGCACCCAGGTGCTGGCGCTGCCGAAGGCGATCCAGCGTGACCCGATCAAGGACACCTTCGAGCACGTGGACCTGCTGCTGGTCCGTCGCGGCGAGAAGGTCACCGTCGAGGTCCCGGTCCAGCTGACCGGTGAGGCCGCGAAGGACACCCTGATCGTGCACGACCACGACACCCTCACGGTGACCGCCGACGCCACGAAGGTGCCGGACCACCTGGAGGCTTCGATCGAGGGCGCCGAGGCCGGCACCCAGATCACCGCCAGCGACGTGGAGCTGCCGGCCGGCGTCGAGCTGGTCGCGGACGGGGACCTGCAGGTCGCCTCGGTGACCGCCGCTCCGACCGCCGAGCAGCTCGAGGCCACCCTCCCCGAGGTCGAGGTCGCCGAGGAGGAGGCCGAGGCCGAGGTCGGCGAGGAGACCGCCGAGGCTGCGGAGGGTGCTCCGGCCGAGGGCGAGCCGGCTGCCGAGGAGCCGAAGACCGAGGCCTGATCGGTTCGCAGGCTGTGCGACAGGCGTCCCCGGTTCCCGGGGGCGCCTGTCGGCGTATCGGAGACGGGTCGGCGGGCAGAGCGGAAGGGACGTGGCGTGACGGACGAGGCGGGGCCGTGGCTGGTGGTCGGCCTGGGCAACCCCGGTCGGGAGTACGCGGGCAACCGGCACAACGTCGGCTTCCTGGTGGCGGAGCTGCTGGCCGCCCGGGTGGGCGCGAAGTTCGGCCGGCACAAGCGGGCAGTGGCCGAGGTGGCCGAGGGGCGGCTGGGTTTCGGCGGCCCGAAGCTGGTGCTGGTGAAGCCGCTGACGTACATGAACCTCTCCGGCGGGCCGGTGGCCGGGCTGGCGCAGTTCCACAAGATCCCGCCGGGGCGGGTGATCGCGGTGCACGACGAGCTGGACATCCCCTACGGTCAGTTGCGGGTGAAGATCGGCGGCGGCGAGGGCGGCCACAACGGCCTGCGCTCGATGTCGAAGTCGCTGGGCACGAAGGACTACGTGCGGGTGCGGTTCGGGATCGGCCGGCCGCCGGGCCGGCAGGACCCGGCCGACTACGTGCTGTCGGACTTCTCCGCAGCGGAGCGCAAGGAGCTGGAGTTCCTGGTGGACCGGGCGGCGGACGTGGTCGAGTCGGTGGTCACCAAGGGCGTGGAGCCGACGCAGAACCTCTACCACGGGGCCTGAGGCGCCGGGCGGGGCATCCCGGGCGGGTCGGCCCGGTACCGGTAGTGTCCGCCTTCTGACGTGCGACGACGGGCGACGGGAGCGGGAACACCATGGGCAGTCCTCCGATGATCGACGGCGCTTTCGCCCGGTGGCTGGCGGCCCGGGCCGGGCAGGCGCTGATGGGCCTGCGCGCGGAGCTGGGCTTCGCCGACGCGGGAGCGCTGAAGTCGGCCGGGGACAAGGTCTCGCACGATCTGATCCGCACCGAGCTGGCGAAGTGGCGGCCCGCGGACGCGGTGCTGTCGGAGGAGGACGAGGGTTCGCGGCTGGCCTGGACGGCCGAGGTGAGCAGCGACGTGGTGTCCCGGCTGAACGCCGAGCGGGTGTGGATCATCGACCCGCTGGACGGCACCCGCGAGTTCGCCGAGGAGGGCCGCTCGGACTGGGCGGTGCACGTGGCGCTCTGGTCGCGCAGCGCGCCGACGCCGCACGGGCTGGTGGCGGGCGCGGTGGGTTTGCCGGCGCAGCACCGGGTGCTGGGCACGGACTACCCGCCGGCGTACCCACCGATGACCCTGGAGGCCGCCACGGCGGGCGGCGGCAGGACCATCCGGTTGGCGGCCAGTCGTAGCCGTCCGCCGGTTTTCCTGACCGATCTGGCAGAGGACATCGGCGCGCATCTGGTTCCGATGGGCTCGGCGGGCGCGAAGATCGCCGCTGTGGTCACGGGCGAGGTCGACGCGTACATCCACGCGGGCGGTCAGTACGAGTGGGACTCGGCCGCTCCGGTCGCTGTGGCGACGGCCACCGGACTGCACGCTTCCCGGATCGACGGATCTGCGCTGAAATACAACGAGGCCGACCCACGCCTGCCCGACCTGCTGGTCTGCCGCAAGGATCTCGCCAGCCGGTTGCTTGCAGCGCTGCAGAGGCATTCCGGGTAGCCTGAGCGTTCTTCTTCACGAGTCCGACCGGAAAGGTCTGGAATCCCGATGTGCGGATCCGAGCGAATCGAGTTCGTGTCATGACGGCGACCGCCGCGTACCAGGTGTCCCACCTGGACGCTCTCGAGGCGGAGAGCATCTTCGTGATGCGAGAGGTCGTCGCCGAGATGGAGCGCCCCGTGCTGCTCTTCTCCGGCGGCAAGGACTCGATCGTGATGCTCCGGTTGGCCCAGAAGGCCTTCGCCCCGGCCAACATTCCCTTCCCGGTGATGCACGTCGACACCGGGCACAACTTCCCCGAGGTTCTCGAATACCGGGACCAGCGGGTCGCCGAGCTGGGTCTCCAGCTCATCGTGGCCAGCGTGCCGGAGGCCCTCACCAAGGGGCTGGTGCGCGAGTCGGCCGACGGCATGCGCAACCGGATCCAGACCCCGGTGCTGCTCGACGCGGTGGAGAAGCACCGCTTCGACGCGCTGTTCGGCGGCGCGCGCCGGGACGAGGAGAAGGCCCGGGCCAAGGAGCGGATGTTCAGCTTCCGCGACGAGTTCGGCCAGTGGGACCCGAAGAACCAGCGCCCCGAGCTGTGGGCGCTCTACAACGGCCGGCACCACCCGGGCGAGTCGATCCGGGTGTTCCCGCTCTCCAACTGGACCGAGCTGGATGTCTGGCACTACATCGCCCGGGAGCGGATCCCGCTGCCGTCGATCTACTACGCGCACCAGCGCGAGGTGATCGAGCGCGACGGCATGCTCTACGCGGTCAACGAGTTCTTCCGGGGCCGCGCCGGTGAGCAGCCGTTCAAGGCCCAGGTGCGGTACCGGACCGTGGGCGACGCCTCCTGCACCGCGGCGGTCCGTTCGGACGCCGACACGGTGGAGAAGGTGATCGAGGAGGTGGCCGCCACCCGGATCACCGAGCGCGGCGCGACCCGCGGCGACGACCGGGTCAGCGAGGCCGCCATGGAGGACCGCAAGCGGGAGGGCTACTTCTGATGAGCGTCGAGACTGTTGCGCCGGCCGAGGCCGACGCGTCGGCCCGGCAGATGGACCTGCTGCGGTTCGCCACCGCCGGCAGCGTCGACGACGGCAAGTCGACCCTGATCGGGCGGCTGCTGTACGACACGAAGTCGCTCTTCACCGACCAGCTGGCCGCGGTCGAGGCGGTCAGCGCGGCCCGGGGCGACGAGTACACCAACCTGGCGCTGCTGACCGACGGCCTGCGCGCCGAGCGGGAGCAGGGCATCACCATCGACGTGGCGTACCGCTACTTCGCCACGCCGCGGCGGAAGTTCATCATCGCCGACACCCCGGGGCACATCCAGTACACCCGGAACATGGTCACCGGCGCCTCCACCGCCGACCTGGCGCTGATCCTGGTGGACGCGCGCAAGGGCCTGGTGGAGCAGTCCCGCCGCCACGCGTTCCTCTGCTCGCTGCTGCGGGTGCCGCACCTGGTCCTCTGCGTGAACAAGATGGACCTGGTCGACTGGTCGCAGGAGGTGTTCGAGCAGATCGCCGACGAGTTCACCGCGTTCGCCGCGAAGCTCGACGTGCCGGACCTGACCGTGGTGCCGATCTCCGCGCTGCAGGGCGACAACATCGTCAGCCGCTCGGAGAACATGCCCTGGTACGAGGGCCCGTCGCTGCTGCACCACCTGGAGCGGGTGCACATCGCGTCCGACCGCAACCTGGTCGACGTCCGCTTCCCGGTGCAGTACGTGATCCGGCCGCAGTCCACCACGGTCACCGACTACCGGGGCTACGCGGGCCAGGTGGCCTCGGGCGTGCTCAAGGCGGGCGACGAGGTGATGGTGCTGCCCTCGGGCTTCACCAGCCGGATCGCCGCCGTGGAGACCGCCGACGGCCCGGTGGACGAGGCGTTCCCGCCGATGTCGGTGACCGTCCGGCTGGCCGACGAGATCGACATCTCGCGGGGCGACATGATCTGCCGGCCGAACAACGCGCCGGCCGTCGCGCAGGACATCGAGGCGATGATCTGCTGGATGGACGAGACCCGCCCGCTCCAGGTCGGCGGTCGGTACGTCATCAAGCACACCACCCGTTCGGCGCGGGCCATCGTGCGCGGGCTGCACTACCGGCTGGACGTCAACTCGCTGCACCGCGACGAGACGGCCGGCGAGCTGAAGCTCAACGAGATCGGCCGGGTGCGGCTGCGGACCACGGTCCCGCTGCTGGCCGACGAGTACCGGCGCAACCGCACCACGGGCGGGTTCGTCATCATCGACGAGGCCACGAACCGCACGGTCGGCGCCGGCATGATCGTCGAGGCCGGCTGACCGCCGCCAGTTGTTAAGAAGGGCCCGCTGTTATACGCCAGGCGTTAACAGGGGGCCCTTCCTTCTACTTCAGGCGGGTTGCGCCGGGGGATGGGAGGACGGTGCGGGTGCCGGGCGCGGTGAAGCCGCGGTCGGCGTACGCGGCGGTCACGGCGGCCGCCACGGCGTCGGCGGCGTCCGCGTCGACCAGGGCGAGCACGCAGCCGCCGAAGCCGCCGCCGGTCATCCGCGCCCCGTACGCCCCGGCGGCCAGGGCCACCTCGACCGCGGTGTCGATCTCCGGCACGGTGATCTCGAAGTCGTCCCGCATGGAGGCGTGCGAGGCGGTCAGCAGCGGGCCGATGTCGCGGACCCGCCCGGCGCGCAGCAGCTCGACCGTGTCGAGCACCCGCTGGTCCTCGGTGACGACGTGCCGGACCCGGCGGCGGGTCTCGTCGTCGTCGAGGCGGGCCAGGGCGGCGTCCAGGTCGGCGGTGGCGACGTCGCGCAGCGCGGCCACCCCGAGTGCCTTGGCGGCCCGCTCGCAGGACTTGCGGCGGGCGGCGTACTCGCCGTCGGCGTGCCGGTGCGGTGCCCGGCTGTCGACGACCAGCACGGCCAGCCCGGCGGCGTCCAGGTCGAACGGGATCTGCTCGACCTCCTCGGTGCGGCAGTCGAGGAAGAGGGCGTGCCCGGACCGGCCGCGGATCACCGCGGACTGGTCCATGATGCCGGTGGGCGCGCCGACGTAGTCGTTCTCGGCCCGCTGGGCGAGCCTCGGCCAGCGGTCGGCGGGGAGGTCCAGACCGCCGAGGTCGACCAGGGCGGCGAGCACCGCCGCCTCGATGGCCGCCGACGAGGACAGCCCGGAGCCGACCGGCACGTCGGAGGCGATGGCCAGCCGGGCGCCGGGGACGTCGTGGCCGGCGGCGCGCAGCGCCCAGACCACCCCGGCCACGTAGGCGGCCCAGCCGTCGAGGCGGCCGGGCTCGTCGGCCTCCGCCGGCCCGAACTCCACGGGCTCGTCGTCCAGCTCGGACCAGACCGACCAGCGCCCGTCGTCGGCGACGGCCGCGGCCACGACGGTACGCAGCGGCAGCGCGAAGGGCAGCACGAACCCGTCGTTGTAGTCGGTGTGCTCGCCGATCAGGTTGACCCGGCCGGGAGCCGCCCAGCGGCCCGCCGGCTCCGCGCCGTACCGCTGCCGGAAGCCGGCGGCGGCGCGGGCCGCGGCGTCGCCACTCACCGGTCCTCCTCCAGGATGTGCGTGCGGTAGAACTCCCACGCGTCGCCGACCATGTCCTGGAGGGTGGGCTTCTCCGGCACCCAGCCCAGCTCGGCGCGGGCCAGCGCCGAGGAGGCGACCAGCTCGGCAGGGTCGCCCTCGCGGCGCGGGGCCACCTCGACCGGCACCGGGTGCCCGGTGACCTCGCGGACCACCTCGATCACCTGCCGGTTGGTGAAGCCGTTGCCGTTGCCCAGGTTGTAGATCCGGTGCCGGCCCGCGGTGGCGGCGTCGAGGGCCAGCAGGTGGGCGCGGGCCAGGTCCTCGACGTGGATGTAGTCGCGCACGCAGGTGCCGTCGACGGTGGGGTAGTCGTCGCCGAAGAGCTGGAACTTGTCGCGCCGGCCGGCGGCCACCTCGAGGGCGAGCGGGATGAGGTGGGTCTCGGGGTCGTGCCGTTCGCCGATGGTCCGCCCACCGTGCCGGTAGGCCCCGGCCACGTTGAAGTAGCGCAGCGAGACGGCGGCCAGGTCGTGCGCGACCGCCTCGGAGGTGAGCGCCATGTCGACGGCCAGCTTGGTCGCCCCGTACGTGTTCGTGGGCGCCTTGACGGCGGTCTCCGGGATGGGCAGCTCGGTGGGGTTGCCGTAGACGGCGGCCGTGGAGGAGAAGACCAGCCGGGGCACCCGGGCGGCGCGGACCGCGTCGATCAGGGCGAGCGAGCCGACCGTGTTGTTCTGCCAGTAGAGCTCGGGCTTGACCATCGACTCGCCGGCGGCGATCAGGGCGGCGAAGTGCAGCACGCCGTCGAAGCCGGCGTCGGGGGTGAGCACCCGCGCGGCCTCGTGGATCGGCAGGTCGACGTGGGTCGCCTCGGGGGCGAGCGCCTCCCGGTGGCCGGTGCGCAGGTCGTCCAGGACGGTCACCTCGTGACCGTGGTCGAGCAGCATCCGGGTCACCACGCTGCCGATATAACCGGCGCCGCCGGTGACGAGCAGTTTCACGTCGCTCCTCCTGCCTGGGCCGCGTGCCGCGGCGGCCGTCCGTGATCACCCTACGGGCCGCGGGCGGTGTCGCGGCCGCGAGTGGGGCGGCCTCTATTCCACCACAATCCTTCATGATTGAACAGATCCGAACATCGGCCGGGCTGTCCGGCGCCCGCTGTCTACCATCCTTGTCATGCGGGAGGGAGGTGGTCCCGGGCCCCGGCGACGCCCTCCGGGGCGGCCGAGACGCGCACCCGGACCCGTGGCCCGCACCGTGGCCCGGCTCGTGGTGCGCGCCGCCGACGGTGCCACCCGCCTGGTCACCGACCTGCTCGGGGCCAGCCCGACCGCCGGCCGAGAGCGGATCAGCGAGGCCGAGCTGCGTGACCTGGTCGCGGCCAACACGGTGCTCGACCCCGACGAGCGGCGGATCATCGACGAGGTGCTGGTGGCCGGCGCGCGGCTCGTCCGTGAGGTGATGGTGCCGCGCACCGAGGTGGTCTTCCTCGCCACCGGGCTCACCGTGGCCGAGGCCGAGCGGCTGGTCCGCGCCGACCCGCACACCCGCTACCCGGTGGTCGACGGCACCCACGACGACGTGGTCGGCTTCGTCCACCTGCGGGACGTGCTGCTGCGCCCCGAGCGGGACCCGCGCGCCACGGTCGGCGAGCTGACCCGCGAGGTGAAGCGGCTGCCAGGCAGCAAACGCGTGCTGGCCGCGCTCACCGAGATGCGCCGGGAGGGCCACCACCTGGCCGTGGTGGTCGACGAGTACGGCGGCACGGCCGGCATCGTCACCTGCGAGGACCTGGTCGAGGAGCTGGTCGGGGAGATCCACGACGAGGACGACGTCCCGCCCGACCCGGCCCACGCCGGCCTGCCCGCCGTGGTCGACGGCCGGCTCAACCTGGCCGACTTCGCCGAGCGCACCGGGGTGCCGCTGCCCGCCGGGCCGTACGAGACGGTCGGCGGCTACGTGATGGCCGCCCTCGGCCGGCTGCCGGTCACCGGCGACGAGGTGCCGGTGGCCGTCGACCCGGACGACGCCGGCGTACCCGACCCGGACGACCCGCCGGGCGGCTGGCTGCTGCGGGTGGTGGCCCTCGACGGGCGGCGGGTGTCCCGCCTCGCGGTCTCCCCGGCCCGCCTGCCCGAGCCCCGGCGCGAGGTCACGGCCCCGCTCCCGCCCGTGGCCACCCGACCCACCGGCCCGTCATGACGGACGCCGGGGCTTGCTGACAGAATTGCCGGCATGTCCGACGTACCTGCCCGCCCACGCGTCTTCTCCGGCATCCAGCCGACGGCCGACTCGTTCCACCTCGGCAACTACCTGGGCGCGGTACGGCACTGGGTGGCCCTGCAGGAGAGCCACGACGCGTTCTACTGCGTGGTGGACCTGCACGCGATCACCGCGGGGCACGACCCGAAGGTGCTCAAGCAGCGCAGCCGGGTCGCCGCCGCGCAGCTCTTCGCGGTCGGCCTCGACCCCGAGCGCAGCACCCTCTTCGTCCAGTCGCAGGTGCCCGAGCACCCGCAGCTGGCCTGGGTGCTCGGCTGCATCACCGGCTTCGGCGAGGCCAGCCGGATGACCCAGTTCAAGGACAAGTCGCAGAAGCAGGGCAGCGAGCGGGCCAGCGTCGGCCTGTTCACCTACCCGATCCTCCAGGCCGCCGACATCCTGCTCTACCAGGCCCACGCGGTGCCGGTCGGCGAGGACCAGCGGCAGCACCTGGAGCTGTCCCGCGACCTGGCCCAGCGCTTCAACTCGCTGTTCGGCCCGACGTTCACGGTGCCCGCCCCGCACATCGTCAAGGACACCGCGAAGATCACCGACCTGCAGGACCCGACGGCCAAGATGTCGAAGTCGTCCTCCTCCCCGGCCGGCATCATCGACCTGCTGGAGGATCCGGCCCGCTCGGCCAAGAAGATCCGCTCGGCAGTCACCGACACGGGCCGCGAGATCGTCTTCGACGCCGAGGGCAAGCCGGGCATCTCCAACCTGCTCACCATCTACTCGGCGCTGTCCGGGCGCGGCATCGACGACCTCGTCGCCGCGTACGACGGCAGGGGCTACGGCGACCTGAAGAAGGACCTCGCCGAGGTGGTCCGGGAGTTCGTCACCCCGATCCAGGAGCGCACCCGCGCCTACCTGGACGACCCGGCGCAGCTCGACAAGCTGCTCGCGCAGGGCGCGGAGAAGGCCCGCGCGGTCGCCGCCGTGACGCTGCGCACCGCGTACGAGCGGATCGGCTTCTTCCCGCCGGTCCGGTTCGAGTAGCGGCCCGGCGGGAACGGGTGTCGCAGTCGGTGGCCGGAGGGATGGCGCGCAGCGTGGATGGCAGGGACGGGGCGCCGGACGCCGGTGACACCATCCAGATCGGGATCGCCGTGGACATCCCGGAGCCGTGGGGCGGGATGCTCACCCGCCGGCGGGTCGAGGCGGGTGACCCGCAGGCCGTGCCGGCGCACGTGACCCTGCTTGGGCCCACCGAGATCCCGGTGCGCGCGCTGCCGGCCGTCGAGGAGCACCTGGCCCGGGTGGCCGCCACCCACCTGCCGTTCACCCTGCACCTGCGGGGCACCGGCACGTTCCGGCCGGTCACCCAGGTGGTCTTCGTGGCGGTGGCCGCGGGGATCAGCGAGTGCGAGCTGCTCGCCGCCGCCATCAACGCGGCACCCGAGCTGCACCGCGAGGCGCGCTTCCCGTACCACCCGCACGTCACGGTGGCCCAGGACGTGCCGCCCGAGGTGCTCGACAAGGCGTACGAGGATCTGGCCGACTTCTCCGCCCTCTTCGAGGTGGAGGCGTTCACCCTGTTCTCGCACAGCGGGGCCACCCGGTGGCAGCCCCGCCGCGACTTCCGCCTCGGCGGCTGAGCTGAGCGCCCGGCCGGCCTGCCTCCAGGGGGCGGGCGGATCGGTGAGGATGGCGGGATGAACGTCATCGGCCGGATCGAGACGGCGCTCGGTCGCCGCGTCGACGCGGCCCGGGCCCGGTCGTCGGCCTTCGACCACGTGTGGCGGGCCGGGACGCTCTACGCCGACCTGCTCGGCGGCCGGCTGGCCGCCGCGATCGCCTACTACGGCTTCTTCGCCGTGTTCGCGCTGGCCCTGGTCGGCTACTGGATCTTCGGCACGGTCCTCCAGGGCAACCGCGAGGTCAGCAGCGCGGCGAGCGACTTCCTGGAGGGGAACCTGCCGTTCCTCGACACCCGGCAGATCGCCGAGAGCAGCAACACGGTCGGCGTGGTCGGCCTGGTCATCCTGGTCTTCACCGGGATCGGCTGGGTCGAGGCGATCCGCTCCTCGCAGCGGCTCATGTACGGCTTCAACCAGCAGCCCGGCAACCTCGTGGTCCGCCGCCTGGTCGACCTGGGCGTGCTGGTCGCGGTCTTCGTGCTGCTCGGCATCTCCGTGGCCGCCGTGGACGCGCTGGAGTCGCTGCTGCGCTTCCTGCTGCGCAGCACCGGGTCGGTCGGCCTGACCACGGTCAGCGCGGTCCTCAGCGTGGTGGTCAACGCGGTGCTCGCCACCGCGCTGCTGGTGGCGGTGCCCCGGCTGCGGATGAGCCGCCGCCGGCTGCGCCCCGCCGTGCTCGCGGTCGCCATCGGCATCACGCTGCTCAACACCGTGGGGCGCTACTACGTGGTGCGGACCGAGCGCAACCCCGCCTACACCGTGGTGGCCACGGCGGTGGGGCTGCTGCTCTACCTCTACCTGCTCAACCAGATGGTGCTCTTCGGTGCGGCGCTGGCCGCCACCAGCCGCTACGGCCGGGTGGTGGACCTGGCCGAGGGCGGCGGCGGGCGGGACGTGGACGTGGAGGTCGACGAGGGGACCGACCCGGGAACGCCGGGAGGGGCGGGATGAGCACGCGGATCCGGATCGAGCAGGACTCGGCGGTGCCGCCGTACGAGCAGGTGCGCGGGCAGTTCGCCGCGATGATCGGCGACGGCCGGTTGCCGGTGGGAACCCGCCTGCCCGCGGTCCGGCAGCTCGCCGCCGACCTGGGCCTGGCCGTGAACACCGTGGCGCGGGCGTACCGGGAGCTGGAGTCCGCCGGGCTGGTGCAGACCCGCGGCCGGCACGGCACCGTGGTGGCCCCCGGCCGGGACGACGCCACCGACCGCCTGCACCGCGCCGCCACGGCGTACGCGGCCGAGGCGCTCCGCCTGGGCGTTCCGCCGGACCGCGCCGTCGCCCTGGTCCGTGCGGCTCTGGACGCCGGTACGCACGGGTGAGAGCGACCGCCGGAGAGGGGGGAGTTGGCGTGAATGACGCGCACGTCCGCGCCGCGACCGACCATGATGGGCCGGTGGGCGCACTCGTGACACTGGACCTGCCGGACGACTCGCCGATGCTGGGCCTGCCGTGGATCATCACCTTCGGCCCGCTCGGCGACGACGAGTGGGAGCCGGTGGTCTGCGGCCCGTACGAGCGGCCGCACGCGCTCGCCCTGGCCGAGGCGGTGGTGGCCGAGGAGCAGCTCATGGCGGTGGTGGAGCCGCTGTTGCCGGCGCTGACGCCCGAGGAGATCCGCGGCGAGATCGCCGCCGCGCAGATCGCCGCCGAGGACGAGGCGGCCCAGGTCGACCAGGCCGACCTCTACGGCGACTTCGAGGACGTCATCGACGAGGAGCTGGAGCTGGCCGCCGAGCGGGAGCCGGAGCCGGCGGCCCCGCCCAGCCGGGACGAGGTGCGGGCCGGTCTCGCCCGGATCGCCGGGCTGCTCACCAGCAGGGGCGCCTGAGGGCTCAGCTCGGCGGCCCGTCGAGCACGCAGAACTCGTTGTCCTCCGGGTCGGCGAGCACCACGAAGCCCTCCGTGCCGGTCTGCCCGACGTCGACGCGCCGGGCGCCGAGCCCGATGAGCCGGTCGACCTCGGCCGCCGGGTCCCCGTCGGAGACCAGGTCCAGGTGGAGGCGGTTCTTGCCGCGTTTCGGGGTGCCGCTGCCCTGCAACCAGACGGTCGGGCCGGGCCGGCCGGGCGGCGGATAGAGCTTCGCGTTGCCGTCGTCGCTCCGGCGGACGGTGTAGCCGAGGGCGGCCGACCAGAAGTCGACCATCCGGTCGAGGTCGCCGATGTCGAGCGTGTACTGCGCCAGGTGTGCGGTCATCACCCGTTGGTACCCCACGGTCCCAGATGGACACCGACCCCCCGGGAACGAGTCCCCGAGGGGCCGGCGCCACCTCACCCCCCACCACAAGGGGTCGGTAGCCCAGCCGCCCGTCGGCGCGGGGCACAACGGACGACCAGGTCAATGGCGGGTTACCCGGCTCAGCGCCGTTCGAACCACGCAGCCGCGTCCACCGGCAGAACGTGCCCGTCGCCCCGCTCGGTGAGCTCCGCGCTGGCGACGACCGGCCGGCCGTGGCCGGCGACGGTCACCTCCGCGCCGCTGAGATTGACCACGCAGGTCAGCTCGGCGTCCCCGGCGGCGCGGCGGAACGCCAGCACCCCGGGCTCGGTCTCCAGCCAGGTGATGCCGCCGGTGCCGGCCAGGGCCGGGTGCCCGTGCCGGATCCGCAGCGCGGCCCGGTACAGCTCCAGCGTCGAGCCGGTCACCCCGGCCTGGGCGGCCACCGAGAGGGCACGCCAGGTCGCCGGGGCCGGCAGCCAGCTCAGCTCGCTGCCCTCCGGGCCGAAGCCGTACGGAGCCAGCTCGCCGCTCCACGGGATCGGGACCCGGCAGCCGTCCCGGCTCTCCCCGGTGCGCAGGAACGCGGGGTCCTGCCGCAGCTCGTCGGGGAGGTCCAGCACCTCGGGCAGGCCCAGCTCCTCGCCCTGGTAGACGTAGGCGCAGCCGGGCAGGGAGAACATCAGCAGGGCGGCGGCCCGAGCGCGGCGCAGGCCGACCTCACCGTCGCCGTAGCGGGTGACGTGCCGCTGCCGGTCGTGGTTGGAGAGCACCCAGGTGGTCGGGGCGCCCACGATGGTCGACTCGGCGAGCGCCGTGTCGATCACCTTGCGGAACGAGTCGGCCGACCAGGTGGCGTCGAGGAAGTCGAAGCTGAACGCCTGGTGCAGCTCGTCCGGACCGATGTAGCGGGCCAGCCGCTGCGGGGTCTCCGCCCACGCCTCGGCCACCGCCATCCGGCCACCCGGGTAGCTGTCCAGGATCGGCCGCCAGGCGCGGTAGATGTCGTGTACCTCGTCCTGGTCGAAGTAGGGCAGCCGGCCCTTGCCCAGCAGCTCGGACTGGCGCTGGCCGGTGGTCATCGAGTTGAAGCCGACGTCCGGCAGCCCCTCGGCCTTGATCATCCCGTGGGCCACGTCGATGCGGAAGCCGTCCACGCCCCGGTCGAGCCAGAACCGCAGGATGTCCTCGAACTCGGCGCGCACCTCCGGGTGGCGCCAGTTGAGGTCGGGCTGGGCCGGGTCGAACAGGTGCAGGTACCACTGGCCGTCGGCCACCCGGGTCCAGGCGGGGCCGCCGAAGATGCTCTCCCAGTCGTTCGGCGGCAGCTCGCCCTGCTCGCCCCGGCCCTCGGCGAAGAGGTAGCGCTCGCGCTCGGGGGAACCGGGGCCGGCGGCGAGGGCCGCCATGAACCAGGGGTGCGCGCTGGAGGTGTGGTTGGGCACCAGGTCCACGATGATCCGCAGGCCCAGGGCGTGCGCGTCGGTGATCATGGCGTCGAAGTCGGTCAGGTTGCCGAACAGCGGGTCGACGTCGCGGTAGTCGGCCACGTCGTAGCCGGCGTCGACCTGGGGCGAGGTGTAGAAGGGGGTCAGCCAGAGCGCGTCCACCCCGAGGTCGCGCAGGTACGGCAGGCGCTGCCGGATGCCCTGGAGGTCCCCGACGCCGTCCCCGTTCGCGTCCGCGAAGCTGCGGACGTACACCTGGTAGACGACCGCGGACCGCCACCAGTCGTCGTCGGCGGTCAGCGGCGTGGGGTGGGGGGCGGAGGTCATCGGTGGGGATCCCCGTTCTCTGGCGCGGGACGGCAGGGCGTCTGAGCAGGATGCCGCTCAGGCGCTGCAAGAGTCAAGCATTCCTTGCGCAAGAACTGACGGCAAGGGGTCAGGCGGGGACCGCCAGGGTGGGATCGACGGAGGAGGGGTGCTGCCGCTTCGGGCCACCGGCCGGGCGGGCCACCGCGGTCGAGCCGCGCACCACCAGCTCCGGGCGGAACAGGTACTCGGAGTTCGGGGCGGCGTGCCCGTTGATCTCGTCGACCAGGGCGCGGACGGCGGCCACCGCCATGGCCGCGACCGGCTGGCGCATGGTGGTCAGCGGCGGGTCGGTGAAGGCCATCAGCGGGGAATCGTCGTAGCCGACCACCGAGATGTCGTCGGGGACGGTGAGGCCGCGCTGCCGGGCGGCCCGGATCGCGCCCAGCGCCATCAGGTCCGAGCCGCAGACCAGGCCGGTGACGCCGCGCTCGATGAGCCGGCCGGCGGCGGCCTCGCCGCCCTCGACGCCGAACAGGGACAGCTCGGCAAGCTCGCCGGCCTCCGCCTCGGTCGTGCCGACCAGCCGGGTCATCGCGGCCCGGAAGCCGGCCACCCGGCGCTGCACCGGCACGAAGCGGTCCGGGCCGGTGATGAGCCCGATCCGCCGGTGGCCGAGCGCCACCAGGTGGGCGACGGCCAGCTCGGTGGCCTCGCCGTCGTCGCACGAGACGAAGGGCGCCGAGATGCCGGGCGCGTACCCGTTGATCATGACGATCGGCAGCGGTCGGGCGATCAGCGCCCGGTACCGGTCGTGGTTGGCGGCGGTGTCGGCGTGCAGGCCGGAGACGAAGACGATCCCGGAGACCTGCCGGTCGAGCAGCATCTCGACGTACTCGTCCTCGGTGACCCCGCCGGGGGTCTGCGTGCAGAGCACCGGGGTGAACCCGCTCTGCGCCAGCGTCGACTCGATGACCTGGGCGAAGGCCGGGAAGATCGGGTTGTCCAGCTCGGGCACCACGAGGCCGACCAGCCCGGCGCTGCGCTTGCGCAGCCGGGCGGGGCGCTCGTAGCCGAGCACGTCGAGGGCGGTGAGGACGGCCTGCCGGGTCTCGGGGGCCACTCCGGGGCGGTCGTTGAGCACCCGCGACACCGTGGCCTCGCTGACTTCGGCCTGTTGGGCGATGTCGGACAGTCGAGCGCGCATGGCGGCACTTTAGCTCACGAGCAAGTTCTTGCGTACGCTCCTGCAAGCCCTTCCATTCTCTGCAACCTCTTGCTAACGTCCCCGCAACATGCGAGAGCAGCGGCGCAGTATCCCCGCGCCGGTCAGCAAGACTTTTCCGAGGTTTCCACTGGCGAGCCGCCCTTCCCCCGGCGGGCCCGCCATGACGACAGGAGTACCGATGCGCATCCGTACCGCGGGTGTGGTCGCTGTCCTCGGCCTGGCGCTCGCCGCGTCCGGCTGCGGCGGCGGTGACAGCGACAAGCCGGCCGCCAAGGAGTCCGCCAAGGCCGCCGGCGGCAAGCTGGTCATCTGGGCCGACGACAAGCGGACCGCGGCCCTGAAGCCGTTCGCCGAGGAGTTCGGCAAGGAGAACGGTGTGACCGTCGAGGTCCAGGCCGTCTCCAAGGACCTGCAGACCAACTTCGTCACCGCCTCGCAGCAGGGCAGCGGCCCGGACGTCGTGGTCGGCGCGCACGACTGGATCGGCAACATGGTCCAGAACGGTGCCATCGACCCGGTGCAGCTCGCCGCCGAGCAGAAGAGCGCGTTCAACGAGACCGCGATCAAGGCCGTCACCTTCAACGGCCAGCTCTACGGCGTCCCCTACGCCACCGAGAACGTCGCGCTGATCCGCAACACCGAGCTGGCCCCCGAGGCGCCGAAGACGATCGAGGACCTGGTCGTCGCCGGCAAGAAGCTCAAGGCCGAGAAGAAGGCCAGCGAGATCCTCTGCCTCCAGTCCGGCCAGAACGGCGACGCGTACCACATCTACCCGCTGTACACCTCGGGCGGCGGTTACCTGTTCGGCACCGCGGCCAACGGCGACTACGACCCGAAGGACCTGGGCGTGGGCAAGCCGGAGTCGATCGCGGCCTTCCAGAAGATCGCGAAGCTCGGTGAGAAGGGCGACGGCGCGCTGAAGCGCTCCATCACCGGCGAGAACTCCATCGCCACCTTCACCGGCAAGAAGTGCGCCTTCCTGGTCTCCGGCCCGTGGGCCATCGCGGACGCGAAGAAGGCCAACATCAAGTACGACATCTCGCCGGTCCCCGGCTTCGCCGGCGGCAAGGAGGCCCAGCCGTTCGTGGGCGTCCAGGCGTTCTACGTCGCCGCCAAGGGCAAGAACAAGGCCCTGGCCCAGGAGTTCGTCACCAACTACGTGACCAAGCCCGAGCTGGCCGTCGCGCTCTACAAGGCCGAGCCGCGCCCGCCGGCGCTGACCGCCGCGTTCGACCAGGTCAAGGGCGAGGACGCCGACCTGGCCAAGTTCTCCGAGGCCGGCAAGAACGGCCAGGTGCTCCCGGCGATCCCGGCCATGGCCGCGATCTGGGACCCGTTCGGCAAGGCGGAGGCCGCCATCATCGGTGGCGCCGACCCGGCCAAGACGATCACCGCCGCGGGCAAGACCATCGCGGGTCAGATCAAGTAATGAGCACGTCGCTTTCCGGCCCGGGGTCTGCTGAGCAGGCCCCGGGCCGGGAGCCCGTTCGCCGCGGGCTCCCGCGCACGCCCCGTACCGCGCGGAACCACGCGCCGATCACCGCGACCGGCCTCGTCGTCAAGGTGGTCCTGCTCGGCCTCGTGGCCGGGATCGCGATCTGGGCGGCGTTCCCGCTCGTCGAGGCCGAGCACTGGGTCGGGCTGGGCATCCTCGCCGCCACCACGGCCGGCCTGTTCTACCTCTACCTGAGCCGCCGGCACATCCCGGCCAAGTACCTGGTCCCCGGCACGATCTTCCTGATTGCCTTCCAGGTCTTCCCGGTGCTCTACACCGCGAGCACCGCGTTCACGAACTTCGGCGACGGCCACCGCGGCACCAAGGACGACGCGATCGTCGCCATCCAGACCTCCTCGGTGCGGCAGGTCCCCGGCTCCACCGAGTACGCCCTCTCCATCGCCACCAAGGGCGACCCGGCCACCGGCACGCTGGTCTTCCTGCTCAGCGACCCCAAGACCAAGGAGGTCTTCGCGGGCGACGCGGGCGGGCTGCGCAAGCTCGACGCCGGTCAGGTGGACGCCAGCAGCATCACCGGCAAGATCACCGCCGCGGACGGCTACACCGTCCTGAACATCGGCCAGGCCAGCGTCCGGAGCAAGGAGATCACCGACCTCGTGGTGCCGACCTCGGGCGGCGCCATCCGGTCCAACGGCCTCACCCGCGCCTATGAGGGCAAGGCCGTCCGGGCGTACGACGCGGGCTGTGACTGCGTCAAGGACGGCGAGACCGGCAAGACCTGGACCGCCGACCCGGCGACCGGCGCCTTCGTGGCCGCCGACGGCGAGCGGCTCACCCAGGGCTGGAAGGTGAACGTCGGGCTGAAGAACTTCACCCGGGTGCTCACCGACCCGAACATCTCCGGGCCGTTCTTCGGCACCCTGATCTGGAACTTCGCCTTCGCCATCGCCTCCACCGGCGGCACGTTCCTGCTCGGTATGCTGATCGCGCTCGCGCTGCACTCGCCCCGAATGCGGGGCACCAATCTCTACCGGGTCCTGCTCATCCTGCCGTACGCCATGCCGTCGTTCGCGATGCTGTTGGTCTGGCGGGACATGTTCAACACCGACTTCGGTCTGATCAACAACGTGTTCGGGCTCGGCGTGGACTGGTTCGGGCAGAACTGGACGGCCCGCTTCGCGGTCATCCTGGTCCAGCTCTGGCTCGGCTACCCGTACATGTTCCTGGTGACCACCGGCGCGTTGCAGGCCATCCCGCGCGAGCTGACCGAGGCCACCTCGGTCGACGGCGCCTCACCGTGGCAGTCGTTCCGGGCGGTGACCCTGCCGCTGCTGCTGGTGGCACTCTCGCCGCTGCTGATCTCGTCGTTCGCGTACAACTTCAACAACTTCAACGCGATCTACTTGACCACGGAGGGCGCGCCCTTCCCAGCGGACAACTCGACCAACGGCGCGACCGACCTGTTGATCACGTACACCTATCGGCTGGCGTTCGGCGCGCAGGGTGCGGAGTTCGGGTTCGCGGCGGCGATCTCGCTGTTCATCTTCACGATCGTCGCGGTGGTCTCGGCGGTGAGCTTCCGGCGCACCCGCAAGCAGGAGGAGGTCTACTCGTGACGACCTACGCGGACGCCCCCGTCGCCAACCGGAACGCGAAGGGGAAGTCGAAGAACCGCTGGTTCGCCCAGGTCGGCTGGCGGCACCTGGTCGGCGTGCTCGCTGTGCTGTTCAGCCTCTTCCCGATCATGTTCGTCGTCTCGGCCGCTCTCAACCCGCTGGGCACCCTGTCTTCCACGGAACTGGTGCCTACCGGCGGGATGTCCCTCGGCAACTTCGGTGAGCTGTTCCAGCGCACCGCCTTCGCGCGGTGGTTCCTCAACTCACTGCTGGTCGCCGGGGTCGCCTCCTTCGCGTCGGTGTTCCTCTCCGCACTGGCGGCGTACGCCTTTTCCCGGATGCGCTTCCGCGGTCGCCGGGTGGGGCTGCTCTCACTGCTGCTGATCCAGATGTTCCCGCAGTTCCTGGCCATCGTGGCGATCTTCCTGATCTTCACCACGGTCACCGACCTGTGGCCGGCGCTGGGCTTCGACACTCCGTGGGGTCTGTTCCTGCTCTACCTGGGTGGGGCGCTGGGCGTGAACACCTGGCTCATGAAGGGCTTCTTCGACACCCTGCCGCGCGAGCTGGACGAGTCGGCGACCATGGACGGCGCCACGCACGCCCAGGTCTTCTTCCGGATCATGCTGCCGCTGGTGGCCCCGATCCTGGCGGTGACCGCGCTGCTGTCGTTCATCGGCACGATCAACGAGTTCCTGATCGCGAACGTGTTCCTGCGCGACGCCAACTCGAAGACCCTGGCGGTCGGCATGTACGGCCTGCTCCAGGGAAACGAGCGGAACACCAACTTCGGCGTGTTCGCGGCGGCGACCCTGCTCACCGCGATCCCCACCGTGCTGGTGTTCCAACTGCTCCAGCGCTACATCGTCTCCGGCCTCACCGCCGGAGCCGTCAAGGGATAGACCGGAGGGGTGGCCACTCGCCGTCGTGGGCGAGGCGAGTGGTGCCACTCCGTACCCATTGCGCACGCTGCGGCAAGGGCGTCTGTGACGTACACCGGAGCGGTTTTCGGGTGGACCGCCGCGGTCGGGTGACCGATCGCGGCGGGTGCCCGCCCGACTCCGTGTTCTCGACGACGCGAAAGGCATGCCCATGTCTCTCCAGCCGCACCACGACGGATCCGCGACCTACGTTCCCGAGCAGGAGCCCGCCCTCGGGCAGACCGTCCCCGTCTTCGTCCGGGTGCCGGCCGGCGCCGGCGTCGGCCAGGTGCACGTCCGGACCGCCGGTGACGGCGAGCCGCGCTTCGCCGAGGCGGTGGTCGACCGCACCGAGGATGGTGACGTGTGGTGGCGGGCCGACGTCGAGGTCCGCAACCCGGTCAGCAACTACCGCTTCCTGCTCGACGGGGCGGCGGGCCCCCGCTGGCTGAACGCGGCCGGGCTCGCCGACCACGACGTGCCGGACAACGGCGACTTCAAGCTGGTCAGCTACGCACCGCCGCCGGCCTGGGCCCGGGACGCGGTCATCTACCAGATCTTCCCGGACCGGTTCGCCCGGTCGGCCGCCGCGGCGGGCCGGACGGCGCCGGACTGGGCGATCCCGTGCGACTGGGACACCCCGGTGATCGGGCGCGGCCCGGAGACGCCCCGCCAGTTCTACGGCGGCGACCTCGACGGCGTCACCGAGCGGCTGGACCACCTGGACCGGCTCGGCGTGAACACCGTCTACCTCACGCCGATCTTCCCGGCCCGCTCCAACCACCGGTACGACGCGGCGAGCTTCGACACGGTCGACCCGCTGCTCGGCGGGGACGCCGCCCTGGCCCGGCTGGCCGACGCGGTGCACGTCCGGGGCTGGCGGCTGCTCGGCGACATCACGAGCAACCACACCGGCGACGCCCACCACTGGTTCACGGCCGCCGTCTCCGACGTGCACGCGCCCGAGCGGGAGCTGTACTACTTCGACCTGCCCGGCGGGGATTTCGAATCGTGGAACGGGGTGAAGTCGCTGCCGAAGCTCAACTGGGGCAGCGCCGAACTGCGCCGCCGCTTCGCCACCGCCGAGGACTCCCTGCTGCGCCGCTGGCTGCGCCCGCCGTACGCGCTGGACGGCTGGCGGGTGGACGTGGCGAACATGACCGGCCGGCGGGGCGCGGACGCGTACACGCACGAGGTGGCCCGGCTGCTGCGGGAGGTGGTCGCCGGCACCCGCGCCGACGGGCTGCTGCTCGCCGAGCACGGCCACGACCACACGGGTGACCTGGACCGGGACGGCTGGCACGGCACCATGAACTACGTCGGCTTCACCGACCCGGTGTGGTCCTGGCTGCGCCGGGGCGACGGCACGCTGCCGAACTTCCTCGGCACCCCCGGCGGGGTGCGGCGACGCGACGCGGGCGCGGTCCTGGCCACCATGAACACCTACCGGTCGCTGATCTCCTGGCGGTCGTACACGCACTCGTGGCAGCTGCTCGGCTCGCACGACTCCGCCCGGATCCGCACCGTGGTCGGCGACGCGGCCCGGCAGGAGGTGGCGGCCGGCCTGCTCGCCACCATGCCCGGCACCCCGGTGGTGTTCGCGGGCGACGAGCTGGGCCTGACCGGCGCCAACGGGGAGGGCTCGCGTACCCCGATGCCGTGGCACCGGCCGGAGAGCTGGGACGGGCGCACCTTCGACGCGTACCGGTCGCTGCTGGCGCTGCGCCGCGACGAGCCGGCGCTGCGGCACGGCGGCCTGCGCTGGGTGCACGCCGACGCGGACACGCTGGTCTTCCTCCGCGAGGCGCCGGCCGGTGCGGTGCTCGTTCTGGCCCGCCGGGCGGCCGGGACCCCGGTCCGGCTGACCGGCCTGCCGGCCGGCGACAACGTGTACGGCGGTGCCCCGGCGCTGCGCCCGGATGCGGACGGCGCGCTCACCCTCCCCGCCGACGGCCCCACCTTCCAGGTGTGGCGCCTCGCCTGAGGTGCAAGGAAGGGCCCCCTGTTAACGCCTCCGGTAGAGGAGGGGTCCCCTCCTAACCAGGGTCAGCGGGCGAGGAGGGTGCGGACGCCGGTCAGGTAGGTGTGCCGGTCGGGGGAGCCGGTCAGGATGCGCTGCATGAAGTAGCCGGGGACCAGGGCGAACAGGGCCGCACCGACCGCCTCGGGGTCGGCGTCCGCGGGCAGCTCGCCGGCGCCCTGGGCCCGTCGGGCCAGCGTGGTGAAGTGGCTGCGGAAGCTGGCGTACGTCCGGCTGACGAACTCGGCGAGCGTCGGGTCCCGCTGTGCCTCGCCCCACACCTGCACGGCCAGCGGGAGCACGCCGTCCGGGCCGGACTGGGCGTCGACGTAGGTGAGGGCCCGGTCCAGCGCCTCGACCAGCGGCAGCGGCGGCTCGGTCGTGGCCAGCTCGGCGAAGAGCCCGTCGGCGCCGCCGATCACCGACTGGGCGATGGCGGTGATCAGGTCGTTCTTGCTCGGGAAGTAGCGGTAGACCGCGCCGACCGAGAGGCCGGCCTCCCGGATCACGTCCTGCATCGACGTGTTGTGGAAGCCGTCGCGCCGGAAGCAGCGCCGGGCCGCGTCGAGGATCTGCTGACGGCGGGCCGCGAGGTGTTCGTCCGATACGCGTGGCACGACCCACAGTGTAAAGCGAACGTTCGTTCTTGACGCCGGACCGTGTGGCGGCGCACGCTCAGTCTGAGAGAACGAACGTTCGTTTTAAGGAGGCGCGGCCATGCCCGCTCACCCGTACCGGATCCGCTCGCCCTGGCTGCTCGCCGCGTTGGTCGCCAGCCTGGCCGTGGTGGTGCAGGCGCTGCTCGTACCCCTCTTCGCGGCGCCGGCCGCGCACCTGGCGCCGCGCGACCTACCCATCGCCGTGGCCGGGCCGGCGCCCGCCGCCGCCGAGCTGGCCGCCCGGCTCACGGCCGCCCGCCCCGGCGGCTTCGCCGTGACCACGCTGCCGGACGCGGCGGCGGCCGACCGGGCGCTGCGCGACCGGGAGGCGTACGCCGCCTTCGTGGTCGGCCCGGACGGCGTCGCCCTGCACACCGCCCCGGCCGCGAGCCCGACCGTGGCGGCGCTGCTCACCGAGGCCGCCACGCAGCTCTCCGCCGGCCGTCCGGTGCCGGTGGTGCAGGTCGTGCCGGCCGACCCGGACGACCCGCGGGGGGCCGGCTTCGCCGCCGGGTTCCTGCCGCTCGCGCTGGCCGGCATGCTGGTCGGGGCCCTGCTCACCGTGCTGGTGGCCCGGCGCGCGGCGCGGCTGGCCGGCCTGCTCGGTTTCGGCGTCCTGGCCGGCCTCGTGGGTGCCGCGGTGCTGCACGGCTGGCTGGGTGTCCTCGACGGCGACCTCTGGCGTGAGGCCGGCGCGATCGGGTTGTTCGCGCTGGCGGCGGCGGGGACCGTGGCGGGCCTCGGCGCGCTGCTCGGCGCTCCCGGGATCGGGCTCGGCGCGCTGCTCGTCTTCCTGGTCGGCAACCCGCTCTCCGCGGTGGGCGCCGCGCCCGAGCTGCTGCCGCAGCCCTGGGGGACCGTGGGGCAGTTCCTGCCGGTCGGCGCGGGCGGCACGCTGCTGCGCTCGGCCGCGTTCTTCGACGGGGCGGGTGCCGGCCGGCCGGTGGCCGTGCTGGCCGGCTACGCCCTGGTCGGCCTGGCCCTGGTCCTCGTCGGCCGCCGGCAGGTCCGCACCGGCGCGGGCAGCCCGGCGCCGGACCGGCGGCCCGCCGAGGTCACGGTATGACGGCACCTCGGCGGGCCGGCTACTACAAGGCGTCGTTGATGGGGGAGGATGGCCGGCGTGGAAGCTCTTCGACTGATCCTTCTCTACGTCCATCTCATCGGGTTCGCGATGCTGCTCGGCGGCGCCATCGCCCAGTACGTCAGCGGCCGGCTGCGGATCAACGTCGCCATGCTCTGGGGCTCGGTGATCGGGCTGCTGACCGGAATCGGTCTGTCCGCCCCGCTGCGCGACGGCGACGAGCCGGCACCGGCGAAGCTTGTTACCAAGTTGGTGCTCGCGCTGCTCATCTTTGTCATGGTCTTCTTCTCCCGTAAGCGGGAGTCAGTGAACCGCGGGCACTTCCTGGCGATCATCGGGTTGACGCTGGTCAACGCGGCGGTGGCGGTCTTCTGGCGTTAGCCTTCGGCCGCAGCGGGAAGACCCCGGGAAACGGACGTTCGCGACACCTCTCCGGAAGGCCGCGGGCACGAAAGGTGATGTGCCCCACGCGTCGGTTACGTAGGGGTAACGACCGCTCAACAGTCGTGCACGATTGTCGGCCGGTGGGTGGGCGCGGGCGTACGCTCCCGTCCGTAACGTGGGACGCCGGCGGCACACCGCAGGCCGGCGCAAGGGCTGCCACCGCGCACGACGCGGTGTGCAATGGGAAGGAGACGTCTTGCGCTCTGTGCGTGGGATGCGGATCGCCTCCGCCATCGTGGCGGGTGGCCTCGTGCTGGGCGCCGCCGCATGTGGTGAGGCCCCCAAGGACGACAAGAACGCCGGCGGCACCGGCGGCAAGAAGTTCAGCGCCTGCATGGTGACCGACGTCGGCGGCATCGATGACAAGTCCTTCAACACCTCGGCCTGGAAGGGCCTCCAGGAGGCGAAGAAGGAGAACGACAACATCGACATCAAGAACGTCCAGTCGAAGGCCGAGGCGGACTACGAGGTCAACCTGACCGGGTTCGTCAACCAGAAGTGCGACTTCGTCCTGGCCGTCGGTGGCCTGATGTCGGACGCCACCAAGAAGATCGCCACCGCGAACCCGAACCAGCAGTTCGGCATTGTGGACGCGAACCCGGGCGTCGACAACATCTACCCGATGCAGTTCGACACCGCGCAGGCCGCCTTCCAGGCCGGTTACCTGGCCGCCGGGCTGAGCAAGACCCAGAAGGTCGGCACCTACGGCGGTCTGCCGATCCCGCCGGTCACCATCTTCATGGACGGCTTCGCCGACGGCGTGGCGTACTACAACAAGGCCAAGAGCAAGAACGTCCAGGTCATCGGCTGGGACAAGGCCACCCAGAAGGGCTCCTTCACCAACGACTTCGTCAAGCAGGACGAGGGCAAGAAGGTCTCCGACGCGCTGGTCGCCCAGGGCGCGGACATCATCATGCCGGTCGCCGGCGGCGCCGGCCTCGGCACCACCGCCGCGGCGCAGGCCTCGGGCGGCAAGTACTCGGTCGTCTGGGTGGACGTCGACGGCTGCGAGAGCACCCCGAACTGCCCGGCGCTCGTCACCACGGTCGTCAAGAACATCCCGGACGCCGTCAAGGACGCCGTGCTGAAGGCCGCCAACGGTGAGAAGCTCCAGGCCAAGCCCGGCTTCGTCGGCACCCTGGCCAACAACGGCGTCTCGATCGCGCCGTACCACGACTTCGACAGCAAGGTCCCGGCGGACCTGAAGGCCGAGGTCGACAAGATCAAGGCGGACATCGCCGCCGGCACCATCACGGTCACCTCGAAGGCCCAGCCGACCAAGTGACCGCTCCGCCGACCCCCGCGGTGAGATCATCGGCAGCGGGGGCCGGCGGGCACCAGGTTTGACGACCGGCCGCCTCGGCGCACGCGGGAACACCCCGCGCGACGTCGGGGCGGCCGGTCACCTTGATCCCCCACTGACCCCCACCCGGCGCGGTGGCGGCGCGGCAGCCGCTACGCTGCACCATCGCTCGCACTCCAGGAGGTTGCGCTGAGACTCGAACTGCGCGGCATCACCAAGCGGTTCGGTGATCTGGTCGCCAACGACCACATCGACCTGACGGTGGAGCCTGGAGAGATCCACGCCCTGCTCGGCGAGAACGGCGCCGGCAAGTCGACCCTGATGAACGTGCTGTACGGGCTGTACCAGCCCGACGAGGGCGAGATCCTGGTCGACGGCAAGCCGCTGAAGCTGAAGGGCCCGTCCGACGCGATCGCCGCCGGGATCGGCATGGTGCATCAGCACTTCATGCTGGTGCCGGTCTTCACCGTGGCCGAGAACGTGATGCTCGGCGCGGAACAGACCAAGGGGAGCTTCACCGGCTTCCTCGACCGGCGGCGGGCCCGGCGCGAGGTCGCCGAGGTCTCCGAGCGGTACAACCTCCGGGTCGACCCGGACGCGGTGATCGAGGACCTGCCGGTCGGCATCCAGCAGCGGGTGGAGATCGTCAAGGCCCTCACCCGCGACGTCGACCTGCTCATCCTCGACGAGCCGACCGCCGTGCTGACCCCGCAGGAGACCGAGGAACTCCTCACGGTCATGCGGTCCCTCAAGGAGGCCGGCAAGTCCATCGTGTTCATCACCCACAAGCTGGGCGAGGTCAAGGCCATCGCCGACCGGATCACGGTGATCCGGCGCGGGAAGACGGTCGGCACCGCCGAGCCGAGCGCCAGCCGCGACGAGCTGGCGGCGCTCATGGTGGGCCGCAGCGTCCGGCTGACCGTGGACAAGAAGCCGGCCCAGCCGGGCAAGCCGATGCTCGAGGTCGCCGGCCTGGTCGTCGACGACGATCGGCAGGTCCGCGCGGTCGACGGCGTGGACCTGACCGTGCACGCCGGTGAGGTGCTCGGCATCGCGGGCGTGCAGGGCAACGGGCAGACCGAGCTGATCGAGGCGATCATGGGGCTGCGCCCGGTGCTCGCCGGCTCGATCAGCCTGGACGGCGAAGCCGTGCACGGCTGGTCGACCAAGAAGGTGCTCCGCGCCGGCGTCGGCTACGTCCCGGAGGACCGCAGCGTCGACGGCCTGGTCAAGGAGTTCTCCGTCGCGGAGAACCTGGTGCTGGACATCTACGACCAGCCGCCCTTCGGCAAGGGCCTCTCGCTCAAGCCGGACGCCATCGCGAAGTCGGCGAAGGAACGGATCGAGCAGTTCGACGTCCGCACCTCCTCGGCCGACGCGGCGGTCGGCACCCTCTCCGGCGGCAACCAGCAGAAGGTGATCGTGGCGCGGGAGCTGTCCCGGCCGCTGAAGCTCTTCATCGCCGCCCAGCCCACCCGGGGCGTGGACGTCGGCTCGATCGAGTTCATCCACAGCCGGGTCATCCGCGAGCGGGACATCGGCACCGCCGTCATGGTGGTCTCCAGCGAACTGGACGAGGTGATCGGCCTGGCCGACCGGATCGCGGTCATGTACCGCGGCCGGATCATCGGCATCGTCGGCCCGGACACCCCCCGCGAGGAGATCGGCCTGCTGATGGCCGGCATCACGCCGGACACCGCCACCACGACCGCTGACCGCCCTGGCAACGAGGACGAGGCATGACCAACCCAGACCCGGTGTCGGGCTCCCCCGACAAGGAGCCGGCGACCGAGGCGCAGGAGGCGCGGACAGAGGCCCGGGCGAACCCGCCCGCGCCCGCCGGTGACACCGAGCGGGCGGTGCCCGCCACCGCCACCAAGCAGCCCCCGGCCGCGGAGCCCCGCCCCACGCTGGGCCGGCTCTTCCTGGACAACCTCTGGGCGGCCAACACGGTCACCGTGACCGTGCTCGCGGTGCTGCTCGCCATGCTGGTCGGCGCGGTGCTCATCATCGTCTCCGACCCGGAGGTACTGGCCACCTACGGCTACATCACGGCCCGCCCGGCGGACGCCTTCAACGCCAGCTGGACCGTGGTCAGTGAGGCGTACGCGAACCTGTTCAAGGGCGCGATCTTCGACCCGGACGCGGTCGGCTTCACCGCCGCGATGGGCCCGATCTCGGAGACGCTCACCTACACCGCGCCGCTGGTCTTCACCGGCCTGGCGGTCGCGCTCGCCTTCCGGGGCGGCCTGTTCAACATCGGCGCCCAGGGTCAGGCCACCATCGGCGTCGTCCTGGCCGCCGTGGCCGGCTTCGCGCTGCCGCTGCCGCCCGGGGTGCACCTGCTCGTCGCGCTGCTCGCCGGCGCGCTCGGCGGCGCGCTCTGGGGCTTCGTCCCGGGCATCCTCAAGGCGCGCACCGGCGCCCACGAGGTGATCAACACGATCATGCTCAACTACGTGGCCGTCTACTTCCTGTCCTGGATCATCGTGCAGAGCGGGGTGCAGAACCCGAACCGGTCGGACGCGATCAGCAAGCCGGTCGAGTCCTCCGCCCAGCTGCCCCGGCTGCTCGGCGACAACCTGCGGGTGCACGCCGGCATTCTGATCGCGGTGCTGGCCACCTGGTTCATCGCCTGGCTGCTGAACCGCTCGACGCTCGGCTTCGAGCTGCGCGCGGTGGGCGAGAACCCGGACGCCGCCCGGACCGCCGGCATCAGCGTGACCAAGACGTACGTGCTGGTCATGGTGATCTCGGGTCTGCTGGCCGGCCTCGGCGGGTCGAACATGGTGCTCGGCTCCACCGCCAACGCGCTGACCCCGCTGGTGATCGCGCAGATCGGCTTCGACGGCATCCTGGTCGCCCTGCTCGGCCGGGTGAAGCCGTGGGGCGTGCTGCTGGCCGCGCTGCTGTTCGGCGCGCTCCAGGCCGGCGGCAACCGGATGCAGTCGTACTCCGGGATCTCGCTGGAGCTGGTCACCGTGCTTCAGGCGCTCATCGTCATCTTCATCGCCGCGCCGGCCATGGTGAAGGCGATCTTCCAGCTCCGGGCGGCCCGCGCGGCCCGGCTGCAGACGAGCCTCGCGAAGGGCTGGTGAGCATGTCCACCACCGCTGTCCCCGAGGTCGCCGTGACCGCGGTCGACGAGGGTTTCTGGACGCGTGCCCGCAAGACCGGGGCCGTCCTGTTGGGGCTGGGCGTGCTCGCCACGGTGCTCTTCGGCGCGCTCGCCACCGACCAGCAGGCCCGCTTCACGCTCAGCGAGACCGAGGGCGGCGCCGCCCTGGAGATCAACGGCACGGTCGGCGCGATCCTCTTCGGCATCATCGCCGCCGCGGCCGGGGCCGCCCTGCTCGCCGGGGTCCCGAAGCGCTGGTTCACCCTGGTGCTCGGCGTGGGGCTCGTCGCCTTCGTGCTGAGCTTCCTGTGCTGGCAGGTCTCCGCCGCCCCCGAGGGCCGCAACTTCATGCCGCTGGTCAACGTCATCCGGGGCACGTTCATCCTGGCCCTGCCGCTGATCTTCGGCGCGCTGGCCGGCGTGCTCTGCGAGCGCTCCGGCGTGGTGAACGTGGCGATCGAGGGCCAGTTGCTCATGGGCGCCTTCTCGGGCGCGCTGTTCGGCAGCATCTCCGGCAGCGTCTGGGTGGGCCTGGTCGCCGCCGCGATCGGCGGCGCGGTGATCTCGCTGCTGCTGGCCTTCTTCGCCATCCGCTACCTGGTCGACCAGGTGGTCATGGGCATCGTGCTGAACCTGCTGGCGGTCGGCGTCACCGGCTTCCTCTACGAGCGGCTCATGCAGACCGACGCGACGAAGTACAACAGCGCGCCGCGGTTCAGCAACTGGGAGATCCCGCTGCTCAAGGACATCCCGCTGATCGGTCCGGCGCTGTTCCGGGGCAACATCTTCCTCTACGTCGGCCTGCTGCTGGTGCTGGTCATCCACATCGCGCTGTTCCGCACCCGGTGGGGCCTGCGGACCCGGTCGGTGGGTGAGCACCCGACGGCAGCCGACACGCTCGGCGTGAAGGTGCTGCGACTGCGCTACCGCAACGTGATCATGGCCGGGCTGGTGGCCGGCGTCGGTGGCGCGTCGTACACGCTGGCGCTCTACTCGTTCACCAAGAACATGATCGGCGGCAAGGGCTTCATCGCCCTGGCCGCGCTGATCTTCGGCCGGTGGAGCCCGACCGGCGCGCTGCTCGCCGCGCTCTTCTTCGGGTTCGCCGACCAGCTCGCCACCTACCTGGGCGCGATCGGCAGCAGCATCCCGAGCCAGTTCCTCGCCATGCTGCCCTACCTGGCGACGATCCTGGCGGTGGCCGGTCTGGTCGGCAAGGTCCGGGCGCCGGCCGCCGACGGAAAGCCGTACATCAAGGGCTGACCGCCCGCGACGCAGCGTGCCCGGCGGTGTTGAACCCGCCGGGCACGGCCGTCTCCGGCCGCCACCGCGACCGATCAGCGTGAATTGGGCAGAATGGGAGTCGTGATGGAGATCGACTGGGAGCGGCTGCGGGCCGCCGCCACCGAGGTCATGCGGCACGCGTACGTGCCCTACTCGAAGTTTCCCGTCGGGGCGGCCGCCCTGGTCGACGACGGCCGGGTGGTGGTCGGCTGCAACGTGGAGAACGCCGCGTACGGCGTGGTCCTCTGCGCCGAGTGCGGCGTGGTCTCCTCGCTGCACGCCACCGGCGGCGGGCGGATCGTGGCGCTGTCCTGCGTCGACGCCACCGGCGAGCCGCTGATGCCGTGCGGCCGGTGCCGGCAGCTGCTCTGGGAGAACGGCGGCCCGGAATGCCTCATCGAGGCGAAGGGCGGCACGCTGCGGATGGCCGAGCTGCTGCCGCACGCGTTCGGCGTGGAGGACCTGGAGGCGGTGACCGGCGAGACGCCCGTGCCGGTGGTCCCGGAGCGGCTGGCCGCCTGGCGGGGCCGGGGCACCGTCTTCGTGCACCCGGACCTCTCGGCCGGCCAGCAGGTGTGGACGGCGTACTGGGAGCGGTCGGCCGGTGACACCGAGGGCGCCGAGACCGGCGTGCTGGAGGAGGGCCCGACCTGGGACGACCCGGCGGAGGCGATCACCTGGGGGCTGGCCCGGACGCCGCGCGTCGTCGTGGTGGACGCGTCGGGCACCATCTTCTGGGCCGGCGAGGGCGAGCCGCCCCTGGAGATCCCGATCCGCTGGTCCCCGGCCTGAGCCGGGACACCGGTTCCGGAACGACGAGGAAAGATCATCTGATGAGTGCATTCACGGCGGTTGACGTCATCCGGGCCAAGCGGGACGGGGGCGTGCTGAGCGACGGCCAGATCGACTGGGTGGTCGACGCGTACACCCGGGGGTTGGTGGCCGACGAGCAGATGTCGGCGCTGGCCATGGCGATCCTGCTGCGCGGTATGACCGCGCCGGAGATCGCCCGGTGGACCGCCGCGATGATCGCCAGCGGCGAGCGGCTGGACCTGTCGGCGGTGGCCCGGCCGACCGTGGACAAGCACTCCACCGGCGGCGTCGGCGACAAGATCACCCTGCCGCTGACCCCGCTGGTCGCGGCCTGCGGCGGGGCCGTGCCGCAGCTCAGCGGCCGGGGCCTCGGTCACACCGGCGGCACGCTCGACAAGCTGGAGTCGATCCCCGGCTGGCGGGCCGCGCTGAGCAACGACGAGTTCATCGCCCAGCTGCGCGACGTCGGCGCCGTGATCTGCGCGGCCGGCGAGGGGCTGGCCCCGGCCGACCGCAAGCTGTACGCGCTGCGCGACGTCACCGGCACCGTCGAGGCCATCCCGCTGATCGCCAGCTCCATCATGAGCAAGAAGATCGCCGAGGGGACCGGCGCCCTGGTGCTCGACGTGAAGGTGGGCTCCGGCGCCTTCATGAAGAACGTCGACGACGCCCGCGAGCTGGCCCGGACCATGGTGGAGCTGGGCGGGGCGCACGGCGTGCGCACGGTCGCCCTGCTCACCGACATGTCCACCCCGCTGGGCCTCACCATCGGCAACGCGGTCGAGGTGACCGAGTCGGTCGAGGTGCTGGCCGGCGGCGGCCCGGCCGACGTGGTGGAGCTGACCCTGGCGCTGGCCCGGGAGATGCTGACCGCGGCCGGCCTGCCGGACGCCGACCCCGAGGCGGCGCTGCGGGACGGCCGCGCCATGGACGCCTGGCGGGCGATGATCCGGGCGCAGGGCGGCGACCCGGACGCTCCCATGCCGAAGGCCCCCGAGGTCGAGGTGGTCACCGCGACCGCGGACGGCTACGTGGCCGGGATCGACGCGTACGCGATGGGCGTGGCCGCCTGGCGGCTCGGCGCGGGCCGGGCCCGCAAGGAGGACCCGGTGAGCATCCCGGCCGGTGTGGTGCTGCACAAGCGCCCCGGCGACCCGGTACGCGCCGGCGAACCCCTGTACGAGCTGCGCGCCGAGCACGCCGAGCGGATCCCGGCGGCGCTGGCCGAGGCGGAGCGGGCGGTCCGGATCGCGCCCCACGCTCCCGCCGCGACGCCGCTGGTGATCGAGCGGATCGGCTGATCTTTCCCGGTCATGGTGCGGCGGCGACCGAGCCGCTATTGTCGCAGGCCAAGGGGGGACCGACCGGCGATGAGCCGTTGCGAGCAGACAGGGACCTGAGCCGTGCGCGTACCCGCCCCCGATCCCCGGGCCGTTCGTGAGGCGAGCCTCGACGAGCTGTCCCGGCTGGGCCTCCCGCTGCCGCCCCCGCAGTTCCCGCTGGTGTGGGAGCCGGGGGACGAGATCGAGCTGCGCCCCACCCCGGAGATCGAGGCGCGGATCGCGGTGCTGCACGTGATCCTGGCCCGCTGCTTCGGGATGCCGGCGCAGGCGGCCATGAGCTGGCTGCTGGAGTCGCACCTGGTCGAGATGGTGACGCCGCCGGAGTGGCAGTTCGTGATGGGGGGCAAGGGCGACCACCGGTCGTTCGTGCTGCACCACGACGCGCTCTTCTCGCTGGCCTGGGTGCTCGGGCTGGCCAAGGAGCTGGACCCGACGGTGCCGGTGGACGAGCGGCTGGTCGAGCGGATGCCCAACCTGGTGACCGGGGAGAACTTCGGCCAGTGGCGGGCGCGGATCCTGGCCGCCCCGCAGCATCCGGCCGACGCGGCCGCCCTGCTCGACCTGCACTACTGCCTGGACTGGGCGTACCTGGAGGTGGAGGAGGCCGGTCGGGCGCTGCCCGGGCTGGTGGACGCCAACGCCATCGGGCAGCGCCGGTGGGCGCTGGAATGGGCGGTGGTGCTGCGCGGGCCGTACCACGACGAGCCGCCGGGCTGGGAAGAGGTCGATCTCTCCACCTGAGCGGCGGTGGTCAGCGCGGCCGGTGCACGCCGAGCCGCACGGCGAGGGTGACCGGCACCGGCTCGGGCAGCGCGGCGATCCGCTCGGCGAGCCGGGCCGGGTCGGCGTGCCAGGCGCTCGGACCCATCCCGACCAGGGTGGCCACCTCGGTGCGGCGGAGCTCCAGCCGGGCCCGGTGCTCGGTGGCGGACTCCTCGGTGAAGTGGGCGCTCAGGCTGCCGGCGACCCGGTCGGCCTTGGCCGGGTCCACCCGGAGCAGGTCGAGCGCGTCGACCAGCTCGGCCAGGTGGTCCGCGGCGGGGGTGACCACCAGCAGCGCGCCCGCCGGGTCGAGCACCCGGTGGAACTCGGCGCCGTTGCGCGGCGCGAAGACGTTCAGCAGCACCGTCGCGGCGTGGTCGGCCAGGGGCAACCGCTGCCAGGTGTCGGCCAGCGCGGCGGCCGCGCGTGGGTGGGCCCGGGCCGCCCGGCGCAGCGCCGGCTTGGCGACGTCGAGGGCCAGGCCGACCGCGTCGGGCAGCGCCGCCAGCACCGCCGCGAGGTACCAGCCGGTCCCGGCGCCGGCGTCCACCACCAGGGGGTACGCCTCGTCGGCGCCCTCCGCGATCTCCCGGGCCGTCCCGGCGAGCGCGGCGGCCACGGTGCCGTAGTGGCCGGCGGCCAGGAAGTCGGCGCGGGCGGCGACCATCTCGGCACTGTCCCCGGTGTGCGGGGCGCGGCCGGCGAGCAGGTTGACGTACCCCTGGCGGGCGATGTCGAAGCTGTGCCGGCGCGGGCAGCGCAGCGCCCGGGCGGTGCCGGCGGTGGTCTCGGCCAGCGGCTCGCCGCAGACCGGGCAGCGCAGCCGGGTCAGGATCCGGGCGTCCACGGTCAGGCCTCCGGGGCCGGGCGGCCGGTGAGGTGGTCGACCACCCGGTGGGTGAGCGCGCCCAGCGCGTCGATCTCCTCGTCGGTGAGCAGGTCGATGAGGTGCCGGCGGACGGCGGCGACGTGACCCGGGGCGGCGGCCTCGATGGCGGCGAGGCCGGCCGGGGTCAACACCACGATGGAACCGCGGCCGTCCGAGGGGTGCTCCTCCCGGGTGACCAGGCCGCGGTGCTGCATGCGGGAGATGTGGTGGGAGAGCCGGCTGCGTGACCAGAGCATCCGGTCGGCCAGCTCGCTGAGCCGCAGCCGCTGGTCGGGCGTCTCGGAGAGGTCGGAGAGGACGTCGTAGTCCGGTTCGGAGAGCCCGGCGTCCTGCGCCAGTTCCCGGGCCAGCTCCAGGTCGAGCAGGCGGCGCATCCGGCGGTAGCCGCGCCAGGCCCGGTTCTCCCGCTCGTCCAACCACCGTGGTTCGTCCATGCACCGAGCCTAACCGAATGGTTGACACGTCATCAATGAGGCTCTAGGTTGGTGACATGTCAACAAGCTTGCCGGCCCGCTGGATCCGGCTCCTCGCCGGCCTGGCGCTCTTCGGCGTCAGCGTCGGGCTTCTGGTCCGGGCCGACCTGGGACTGGCGTCGTGGGACGTGCTGCACCAGGGCCTGGCCGCGCGTACCGGGCTGCCGATGGGCGTGCTGGTCAACGGTGTCGCGCTGGTGGTGCTGCTGCTCTGGATCCCGCTGCGGCAGCGCCCCGGCGTCGGCACCGTCGCCAACGTCGCGCTGGTCGGCCTGGCGTTGGACGCCACGCTGGCGCTGCTGCCGCCGGTGGGATCACTCGCCGGCCGCGTTTCCCTGCTGCTCGCCGGCATCCTGCTCAACGGCGTCGCCACGGCCCTCTACCTCGGAGCCCGGCTCGGCCCCGGTCCGCGGGACGGCCTCATGACCGGCCTGGCGGCGCGCGGCCTGCCGATCGGGCGGGTCCGCACCCTCATCGAGCTGGTGGTGCTCGCTCTCGGCTGGCTGCTCGGCGGCACGGTCGGTCCCGGCACCCTGCTCTTCGCACTGGCCATCGGGCCGCTCGTCCAGTACCTCGTCCCCCGACTCACCGCGCCGGCCCCGGTCCGGCCCGCCCCCACAGGAGTGACCACGCCATGCCCCGCCTGAACGTGATCGTCGCCAGCACCCGGCCCGGCCGGGTGGGCCGGCGGATCGGTGACTGGTTCGCCGCGGCCGCCGTCCGCCACGGCGGCTTCGACGAGGTACGCCTGGTCGACCTCGCCGAGGTCGGACTGCCGTTCCACGACGAGCCGCACCACCCCTCGGAGGGGATCTACCTGCACGAGCACACCCGCTCCTGGAGCGCGACCACCGCCGCAGCCGACGCCTTCGTGCTGGTGATGCCCGAGTACAACTACGGCTTCAGCGCGCCGCTGAAGAACGCGATCGACTACCTCTACCACGAGTGGCGGCACAAGCCGGTGGGCTTCGTGAGCTACGGCATGAGCTCCGGCGGCCTGCGAGCCGTCCAGATGATCAAGCAGGTGGTGACCACGTTGAACATGGTGCCGGTCAACGAGGCGGTGACCATCTTCCTGCGGCAGGCGCTGGACGACGCCGGCGAGCTGCGGCCCGATCCCGGGCGGGAGAAGGCGGCGGACGTGATGCTCGACCAGGTCGCCCGGCTGGCCACGGCGCTCGCCCCGCTGCGGGCGGTGGCCGCGTGACCGCCCGGCTGTGGGAGCTGTTCGGCGAGCGGGGGCGCGGGGTGCTGGTCACCCTGCGCCGCGACGGCCGGCCGCAGCTCTCCAACCTCGACTACCTGGCCGAGCCGGGGCTGATCCGCTGCTCCACGGTGGGCGACCGGGCCAAGGTAAGCAACCTCCGGCGCGACCCGCGGGCCAGCTTCCACGTGAGTACCCCCGACGGCGGGGCGTACGCGGTGGCCGAGGGTCGGGTGACCCTCACCCCGCCGGCCGCGGCCACGGACGACGCCACGGTCGAGGAACTGGTCGAGGTCTATCGGCGGATCCGGGGCGAGCACCCGGACTGGGCGGACTACCGGGCGGTCATGGTGGCCGACGGCCGGCTGGTGCTGCGCCTCACGGTCGAGCGGGTGTACGGCTGGCGGCCGTGAGTCGGCCCGGTCCGGTGCCGCTTCCCGACGGTCGGTGACTAGGGTCGGTGCATGGCAATCTCGTACGAGGACATCGTCAAGGTCCCGAAGGCGCTGCTGCACGACCACCTCGACGGCGGTCTGCGGCCCGCGACGATCGTCGAGCTGGCCGCCGAGGCCGGCCACGAGCTGCCCACCACCGACCCGGAGGCGCTGGGCCGCTGGTTCGCCGAGGCGGCGAACTCGGGTTCGCTGGAGCGCTACCTGGAGACCTTCGCGCACACCGTGGCGGTGATGCAGACCGGGCCCGCGCTGCGCCGGGTGGCCCGCGAGTGCGCGCTCGACCTGGCCGCCGACGGCGTGGTCTACGCCGAGGTCCGGTTCGCCCCCGAGCAGCACCTGGAGCAGAACCTGAGCCTGGACGAGGTGGTCGACGCGGTGGTCACCGGCTTCCGGGAGGGCAGCGCCCTGGCCGCCGAGGCGGGCACCCCGATCCGGGTCGGCACGCTGCTCACGGCGATGCGGCACGCGGCCCGGTCGCAGGAGATCGCCGAGCTGGCCGTGCGGCACCGGGACACCGGGGTGGTCGGCTTCGACATCGCCGGCGCGGAGGCGGGTTTCCCGCCCACCCGGCACCTGGACGCCTTCGAGTACCTCCAGCGGGAGAACTTCCACTTCACCATCCACGCCGGCGAGGCGTTCGGGCTGCCGTCGATCTGGCAGGCGATCCAGTGGTGCGGCGCGGACCGGCTCGGGCACGGCGTTCGGATCGTCGACGACATCACGCCCGGGAATCCGCCGGTGCTGGGCAGGCTGGCCGCGTACGTCCGGGACAAGCGGATCCCGCTGGAGCTGTGCCCCTCGTCCAATGTGCAGACCGGGGCGGCCGCGTCGATCGCCGACCACCCGATCGGGCTGCTGCGCGACCTGCGCTTCCGGGTGACGGTCAACACCGACAACCGGCTGATGAGCGGCACCTCGATGTCCCGCGAGATGGCCCTGCTGGTGGACGCCTTCGGCTACGGCTGGAAGGAACTCCAGTGGTTCACCATCAACGCGATGAAGAGCGCCTTCATCCCGTTCGACGAGCGGCTGAAGATCATCGACGAGGTGATCAAGCCGGCGTACGCCAAGCTGATCGGCTGATCACGGCTGCCGCGGGTGGCCGGCGAGCAGGGCGGCCACCCGGCGCAGCACCTGCCCGGCCCGGGCCGCCTCGGCGCCCAGCCCGGTCTGCCGGCGCAGCACCGCCGGCTCCGCCCGCAGCAGCGCCACCCCGCGCCGGACCAGCACGCGGGGCGCCTTGCGCTGCTCGGCCAGGTCGCGGGCGAGCCGGCGGACGAAGGTCGCGCCGCGGGGGCGGCGCAGCGCGTACGCCCCGGCGAGCAGGCCACGCCGGCGGCACTCCTCGACGATCTCGGCGGCGAAGATCCCTTCGGCAACGAAAAGTGGCGATCCGTCGACGTCGAATGGCCGAGTGGCCACCCGGCGGTCCGCGCCGATCGCATAAACCGGCACTTCGGCCTTGCCGTCCCGGGCCAGTCGGGCGATTGTTTCCACCGCTGTGTCCGCATCCCAGGACAGCGGGGACTCCCAGTCCACCTCTCCGTTCCGACGCGGCAACGTAGGGTCATCGCCGTCCTTGTAGAAGTCGTCGAGGCAGAGGACGGGAAGTCCGGTTCGCTCGGCTATATACGACTTTCCGGAGCCGGAAGGGCCGGCGAGCAGGACAACGCGGTGCGGATGTTCCATTACGGTCAGTGACTCCGGCCAGACGGATTGCTATCAAATTGCATCAACATCTCATCACACCTCCGGCGAGGGACAACCTGGGCTTTCTCTTTGCGGGGCGGCGTGATGGAATCTCGGAGGTCCGACCCGCCGGGTCGGTCGCTCGGCGTTGCCCACAGGCGACGCCGGACGCGGTAATGCGAGGGCGGTGACGTGAGCAAACGGCCAACGACGGCGGGCTCCTTCCTGTCGCGTCTGAGCCGGCCGGCCAGCCGGCTCCGCGACATGCCGATCTGGTCCAAGCTCGGCCTGATCATGATCGTGCCGACCATCGCGACAGTCGTGGTCGGCACCAGCGGTCTGGTCGACCACCTGGAGACGCTGAACAATGCCAACCGAGCCGGTGACCTGGCGAACCTGATCTCCTACTCGGGTGACCTGGCCGACACGCTCCAGGACGAGCGGGTCAGCTCGGTGCTCTTCCTCAGCGCGAAGGAAGTGCAGACGCGGGCGCAGTACCAGGAGTCCTACAACCGGGCCAACCAGCGGGTCGACCAGGCGAAGGCGCCCTACTCCCGGCAGCGCCTCGAGATCGACGACCTGCCGCGCACGTTCGAGTCGCAGCTGAAGGACGTCGACCAGGGGCTGGCTGATCTTCCGGGCACCCGCAGCCAGGTCCTCAACGGCAAGCTCACCAGCGACGATGCGCAGGCGTCGTACGAGTCCCTGATCAGCGACCTGCTGACCATCCGCGACTCGGCCATCCAGCTCGCCGGCGACAACGACCTGAGCGACCGGATGCGCGCCGCAGCCGCGGTCGCCCGGCAGAAGGAATACCTGGCTCTGCGTCGGGTGGTCGTCCACGAGGCGCTGAACGGGAAGCGCCTCACCCCCAACCTGCGCGAGCAGTTCATCGCCAGCGGCACCGGCCAGCGGCAGTCGCTGGAGAACTTCAAGGCGGTGGCCAACCAGGCCGATTCGGAGTTCTTCGACCAGACGGTCAGCGGCTCCGACCTGCGGAAGGCGGAGCGGTACACCACCCAGATCGGGGCGATCAACTCCGGTGACCTGTCGAACCCGCCGTTCACGGCGGACGACTGGGACGGCACCATGTTGGCCAACGCCAAGTTGATCCGCACGGTCGAGAAGCGGCTGGACGGCAACGTGGTCCGCCAGGCCGGCGAGCTGCGGTCGGACACCCAGCGCCAGGTGTTCCTGGAGACCGGCCTGCTGCTCAGCATGCTGCTGCTGGCCATCCTCTTCGCCTACCTCGTCGCCCGCTCCATGGCCCGCTCGCTGCGCGACCTGCGCCAGGGCGCCCTCTCGGTGGCCCAGTACGGCCTGCCGCAGGCGGTGGCCCGCCTGCGCGACCCGCAGGTCACCGGGCAGCTCACTCCGGTCCAGCTGGCCAACCAGATCGCCGAGCCGCTGCCGGTGCGCAGCAAGGACGAGTTCGGCCAGGTGACCGAGGCGTTCAACGCCGTCCACCTGGAGGCCGTCCGCACCGCGGCCGAGCAGGCCGCCCTGCGGGCCTCCGTCGCGACCATGTTCGTCAACCTGGCCCGCCGATCGCAGATCCTGGTCGACCGGCTGATCGGTCACCTCGACCGGCTGGAGCGCGGCGAGGAGGACCCGGACCGGCTGGCCGAGCTGTTCCAGCTCGACCACCTGGCCACCCGGATGCGCCGCAACGACGAGAACCTGCTGGTCCTCGCCGGCGCGGACTCCACCCGCGTGCAGCGCGAGCCGGCCGCCCTGATCGACGTGCTGCGGGCCGCGCAGTCCGAGGTCGAGCACTACACCCGGATCGAGTTCGGCGTGATCGACCGGGACATCGAGGTCGCCGCGCACGCGGTCAACGACCTGGTGCACCTGGTCGCCGAGCTGTTCGACAACGCCACCGCCTTCTCCCCGCCGGACTCGCAGGTCATGGTCGAGGCCCGCCGCGTGGGTGACCGCGCCTCGCTCTACGTCGAGGACCGGGGCATCGGCATCAGCCACGAGCAGCTCCGTGACCTGAACGAGCGGCTGGCCACGCCGCCGCAGGTGGACGTGGCGGTCTCCCGGATGATGGGCCTCGTCGTGGTCGCCCGGCTGGCCTCCCGGCACGGCGTCAAGGTCGAGCTGCGGCCCGGCGCCGACCGGGGCACCGTCGCCGACGTCACGCTGCCCACCTCGGTCCTGGTGCCGCGGGCCCTCGCCGGTCGCGGCCAGCCCGCGCCGGCCCTCCCGACCGCCGGCCCGCAGCAGGGCGGTCCCGCCCCGGCGTTCGGCCAGGGCGGTCCCGCGCCGGCCTTCGGCGCCCTGGCTGCCCTCGGCAACGGCCCGCACACGCCGCCACCGGTCCCGCACCCGGGCACGTCCGGCAACCAGGTCACCCTGGGCGGTCGGTCCTTCGACCCGGCGCACCGGAACGGCTCCGGCACGCCGGCCAACGCGGGCGGGGCCCGGTCGATGCCGGCCTGGTCCGACCTGACCGGCGCCGGCGCCCTGACCGGCGGTGACGGCTTCAACTCGCGGAACCCGAACGGCCAGCCGATCGACCCGCTGCCCCAGCGGCGCAACCCGGCCGAGGCCGACCCGGCCTCCACCGGCCAGCAGCCGGCCATCCCGCGGCAGCTGCCGAGCAGCCCCGAGGCCCGGCCGTACAACCCGCCGCCGGTCTCCGCCCCGCCGGTCCCGCCGGCGTCGGCGCCGCCGCTGCCGCCGGTCTCCGGTGTCCCGGTCTCGGGTCACCCGACCTCCGGCTATCCGACCTCCGGCTACCCGGTCTCCGGCTACCCGGTGTCGGCGTCGCCCGTCTCCGGTTACCCGGTGTCCGGGGCGCCGGTCTCCGGTCAACCCGTGTCGGCCGCGCCCAGCGCGGGCTACCCGGTATCGGTGCCTCCGGTGAACCAGGCGCCGCCGCGTCCCGCCCCGCCGGCTCCGACGCCGCACGTCGGCGCCCCGCCGGTCTGGCCGCCGGTCGCGACGCCGGACCAGGCCGCGGCTCCGGCCGTGCCGGAGCGGCTCGCCGCCGGTCTGGACATGACCACCGAGCTGCCCCGGGTCAACCGCCCGGAGACGCCGCCGGCCGTCAACCGGCCGGCACCGGCCCCCGCGCCGCGGCCGGCGACCCCGCAGCAGCCGGGCAACCGCCAGCGGTACGCGGACGAGACGATGGAGCTGCCGATCTTCCGGGAGCTCGAGTCGGCCTGGTTCCGCACCAGCCGACCGGGGCCCAAGGAGGAGCCGGCGGCAGCGCAACCGGTCGCGGCGCAGCCGGCGGCGGCCAACGGCGCCGCGACCCAGCAGTTCGCCAAGGTGGACGCCGCCGGTCGGGCCGTGCAGCAGACACCACCCGGGACGACAGGTAACACACCGATGGCACAGACTCCGACGGCCGGCGGAGCGCCGCAGGACAACGGCTCGACGAACGGGGGTGCCCGTCCCGGTTACGCCGGTGCGCTGCCGACCCGGCAGCCCGCCGCCCCGCCGCAGCAGCCCGGTTGGCAGACCGCGGCCGACGACGGTTGGCGGGCCGCCTCCGCCGCCACCGAGGTCCCGGTCGAGGAGACCACCCAGAAGGGCCTGCCGAAGCGGACGCCGATGGCGCAGCTCGTGCCCGGCGGCGTCGAGAAGCCGTCCACGTCGGTGCAGCGCCGGACGCCGGAAGGCGTACGGGGTCTGCTTTCGGCCTACCATCGGGGCGTGCAGCGGGGGCGCCACAACCCGACTGACAGCAACTCCAGCGGCCCGGAGGGGACTCCGGGCGGGCAGCAGTCCTCGCAGTCTGGCTCAGGCCCAGTGGCCGGGAGCGGGCAGAAGGAGCAACAAGGATGACTACTACGCAGGATCTCGGATGGCTGCTGGCCAACTTCGCCGACCGGGTGCCCGGGGTGGCGCACGCGGTCGCCGTCTCCGCCGACGGCCTGCTCCTCGCTTCGTCTCGTGACCTCCCGCGGGACCGCGCGGACCAGTTGGCGGCGATCTCGTCCGGTCTGGTCAGCCTGACCCAGGGCGCGGCCCGCTGCTTCGAGGGCGGGGCGGTGCTGCAGACCGTCGTCGAGATGGACAACGGCTTCCTGTTCCTGATGTCCATCTCGGACGGCTCCTCCTTCGCCGTGCTCGCCGCGCGCAGCTGCGACGTCGGGCAGGTCGGTTACGAGATGGCCCTGCTCGTCGACCGGGTGGGCGACGCTCTGACCCCGCAGCCGCGCACGGCTGTCGGGATGATGGGCTGAACGACGCGCTGACCGGTGGGTCAGAAGCGGCAACAACTACGACAAGGACGAATGCCACCGGGGCGAGCCGGTGCCGGGTACGAAGGAGGTGAGCGGCGAGATGGTCGATCGTGACGAACCGACCGGAGCGTTGGTCCGTCCATACGCCGTGACCCGCGGTCGTACCCGCCCCCGGCTCGAGATCGCCCTGGAGGCGCTCGTCGAAACGACGGTGCGCGGCCGGTCGGTTGCCACTGGCAACGGTGGCCAGGGCCGGGAGCACCAGTACATCGCCGCGCTGTGTGACGGACGTGTGCAGTCGCTCGCCGAAATCGCGGCGCGAATGCAGCTTCCGCTCGGCGTGGCCCGGGTGCTCATCGCCGACATGGCGACGGACGGCCTGGTCGCGGTCCACGAGCCGACCATTTTGGACGACTCCGACGACGCGGTGGGCACTGAACTGCTGGAGAGGGTGCTGAGTGGACTTCGCAGGCTCTGACATGTCGCACCGGCCGCCTGCCCCGAACGGGCGTGTGACGTCGGCGAAGATCGTTATCGCCGGTGGATTCGGCGTCGGCAAGACGACGCTGGTCGGCTCGGTCTCGGAGATCACGCCGCTGACCACCGAGGCGATCATGACCTCCGCCGGCGTGGGCGTCGACGACACCCGGCAGGTGCCGGGCAAGACGACGACCACGGTGGCCATGGACTTCGGTCGTATCTCGATCGACCGCGATCTGATCCTGTACCTGTTCGGTACGCCGGGTCAGACCCGGTTCTGGTTCATGTGGGACGAACTGGTCCGTGGTGCGATCGGCGCCGTGGTGCTGGTCGACACCCGCCGGCTGGCCGACTGCTTCGCGGCGATCGACTTCTTCGAGCACCGGCGGCTGCCGTACCTGGTGGCCATCAACTGCTTCGACGGGATGCAGTACCACGACCCGCAGGACGTCCGGGACGCGCTCGCGATCTCCTCGGACGTTCCGGTGGTGGCCTGCGACGCCCGTAACCGGGAGTCGACGAAGCACGTGTTGATCTCGCTGGTCGAGTACGTGCTCACCATGCGGCGCTCGAAGGCCGTCGCCCCCGCCTGACCCGGTGACGAAGCGCCCGGCGGCCATCGGCCACCGGGCGCTTCTCGCTGTTCGCCGTCCGGTACGCTGCGCGGTCGGCCAGTGACCGTCCCACCGGGACGGTCCGGCCCGGACGGTCAGGCGTACGGCCGCCAGGCGCCCTGCGTGACCACGTAGACGGCGAGCGAGTCGGCCTCCATGCCACCGTGCCGGGCGGCCGTGAAGGCGTACCCGCCGGCGATGCCCTCGGCCACCTGGGTCTGCAGGAACGCCCGCATCCGTCCACGGTCGAGGCTCACGGCCATCCGCGCCGACGCGGCGAGGAGCTGGAGCGCGTCCGAGGCGTACGGGGCGAAGGTGTTGGAGGTGCCGTACCGCTGGGTGTAGCGGTAGTTGAAGTCCCGCCGCTCCAGGCCGGCCGTGCTGGTCACGGTCAGCGTGGAGGTGGACAGGCAGGCCGGGTGCACGGCGTACGCCCCTTCGACCGCGGCGGCGTTGGCGGCGCTCAGCGTGTCCTCGGCGACCGCGCCGGCGTCGAAGAAGAGCGGCCCGCGGTAGTCGGCCCGGCGCAGCTCCCGGGCGGCCACGCCGGAGTCGGGGGCGGCACCCCAGACGATCACCCCGTCCGGGTCGGCGGCGGCGATCCGCCGGGCGGCGCGGGCGAAGCTCCGCCCGGTCTCGGGCAGCCGGACCGTGCGGACCAGGTCGGCGTCGCCGTCGCGCAGCGCGGCGCGTACCGCCTGCACGCCGGAGTCGCCGTGCAGCCCGTCGGCGGCCAGCAGCGCGACCCGCCGTACGCGCTGCGTCTCGACCAGGCCGGCGAGGCGGCGGGCCACGTCGACGGCGTCCGGGGTGAGCTGGAAGCTGAAGGTCCGTTCGGTGAGCGGCAGCACGACGCCGTCTCCGAGGCCCAGCGAGAGGAACGGGGTCTTGACCTTCTGGGCCGCCTCCGCGAGGGCCACCGAGGTCTCCGCCAGGGTGCCGCCGACCAGGGCCTGCACGCCCACGCGGGTCAGCTCGGCCGCCTGCCGGGCCGCCTCCCGCGGGTTGCTGCGGTTGTCCCGGATCTCCAGGCGGATCGACCGCCGCAGGTTGCCGACCGGGATGCCGGCCTTGTTCAGCGCGTCCGCGCTGATCTCGAGGGCCCGTTGCTGGGGAATGCCGAGCGCGGCGCCCCGGCCGGTCAGTTCCAGGCTGGCGCCGACGACCAGGTCCTGGCCGCTCGGGGCGCTGCTGGCCGACGACTCCTCGCCCGGTCGCTCGCCCTGCTGTCCGCAGCCGGCGAGCAGCAGGCTGCCGGCCGCTGCGGCGAGGACGCCCCGACGGGTGAGCACGGAGGAGTCGAATGCCGCTGTCGCCATTGGAGCCGCCTTCCCAACCCCGGCGAACATCCGCCGCCGGCTGGTCCGCCGGGTATGCTCCCGGCCGGCCGCGTCCGGCGTCAAATTATCCGGGTGTGGGCAGGAACACGCGGGTGGGGTGGGACGGGACTCCGATCAGGACCGGTAGCCCGCGGACCGGTACTCGTACTCCCGGTCGTCGTCGCGGTCGCCGGTGTCCCGGCTGAAGTCCCAGCCGCCGGCCGCCTCCCGGCCGGGGCGACCGCCGACGGCGAAGCCGCCGATCTCCTGGCCGCGACGCCAGCCCCGGAAGTAGCCGGTGGTGTTCTCGGCGAGGCTGGCCGCGTTGCGGACGATCCGGAGTGGACGCTCCTCGCGCAGCGGCGAGCCCGGCACCAGGTTGGCCTGCGGGACACGCTTGGGCAGGCCGGCCTTGGTCTCCGAGCCCACCGACGGGCGGGCCGCCTGCTCGGCCGCCTGCCAACCGGTGTCCGCGGTGGTCGACCAGTCCAGGTCAGCCTCGTCGCCGTGCCCGACGAACCAGGCGGACTTCGCCTGCGCGAAGATCAGCAGGTCGCCGTCTCCCTCGTCGGAGACCGGCGGCGGCCGGTGCTCCTTCGGCGCGGGACGCCGCTCGAGCGGTGGGGGCACCTCGGCGCGGGGCGCCGGGCGGTTCTGCCGGTTGGCGTCCGGCCGGTCGACCAGCCGCAGCGGCGGCGCGTCCAACCCGGGGTCGGTCGGCGGGTTCAGCTGGTCACGCAGCGCCCGGTCGGCCAGCGGCGGCGGCTCCACGAGCCGCAGCATCGGCGGCTCCTGCGGCAGGTCGTCGGCGAGCCACGGCGGGGTGACCCGGCCCGGGTCGCTCGGTGCGTCCACGCCCCGCCCGTAGGGGTAGGCCGGCGCCTCCGTGGCCCGGTCGTCCTGATCCTCGCCGGTGTTGACCAGCGGCCAGTTGGCCCGGGAGCCCGGGGGAGCGGTCTCCTGGCCGGGGCGGGGTGTCGGCACGGGGATGGTCAGGTCGGTGGCGCTGAAGCCGCCGGTCGGCGGCTCCTGGTGGGTGGTCTTGGGCCGGGGCGGGATGACGGTGCGCTGCCGCTCGGCCCGGGCCTTGTTGATGGCCGCGGTGGTCAGCGTCGGGCGGAACGGCTCCCCGGCATCGGCCGGCGGCACGGTGCCGCGCTGCGCCGGGGCGATCGGGGTGATCCCGGGCGGCGGCGGGGGCGGGGCGGAGATCGGCCGGTTGGTCGGTCCGTCCACGCGCGACGGCAGTGGGGCGCCGGTCGGCTCGGGGCGGGCGGGCGGCGGGGAGGCCGGCCGGCCCAGCGAGGCGGCCGGGGCGACGGGCGCCGGGGCGACGGGCGGCGGGGCGACGGGCGGCGGCGTGACCGGAGCCGGGGCCACCGGCGGCGGGCCGAGCGGCCGCGGTGAGGGCGGGGCGGCCGGACCGGCCGGCTCGGGACGGCTGCGCCGACCCACCAGCCCGGAGACCGGCTCGGGACGGCTGCGTCGCGCGGCCTGCTCCGCGACGGGCTCGGGCTCGGCGGGGCGCACCGGGCGCAGCCCGGCGGCGGCCGACGGGACCAGCTCCTCGACCTGTTCGCCGCGGCGTGCGGCGGCGCGGCGGCCCGGCGCGGGAGCGGGCGTGGTGACCCGGGCGCTGAGCGCGCCGACCAGCGCGTCGCAGCCGGCGTCGCAGGCTCGGACGGAGGCGACGGCCTGCCGCACGGTCTCGGCGACGGCGGTGGTGAGCGCCCGGTTGACGGCGGCCCGCCGGGGCGTCTCGGAGATGGCGACCCGCAGCGCGGTCACCGCGTCGTTGATGGTGTCCGCGTCGGCGACACCCTCGGCGGCCAGGTGGGCGGCGACGGCGTCCGCCGCCACGGCGACCTCGCGGCCCCGGGCCACCGTGCCGGCGAGCATGCCCGGCTCGGGCAGCGCGTCGAGGATGGCCAGGGAGACCGGCTCGGCCGGGTCCGGATAGGCGCGCAGCGCGGCCGGGTAGAGCTCGCGGAGCACCTCGCGCAGCGCCACCGCGGCGGAGTGCCGGCCGCTGGCCAGTGCCGCGTGCGCGGCGAGGACCTGCTTGTAGTTGGCGAGGTCGCGTGGCGCCGGGAGGGTCACCGCGGAGAGCGCGCCGGCCTGGAGCGCACGGGCCAGCCCGACCGCACGACGCTCGGCCGGCGGGGACTGCATCTCCTCCAGCGAGTCGTCGTCCGCGAAGCGCTCGGCGAAGTCGTCGACCGAGTCGTCGTCCGCAATCGCCAGCGGCCGACCCGCCGCGCTGAGCAGCGAGGTGACCGTGTGGTCGTCGCTGTCGGCCGCGATGGCCGCACCGCTCGGCCCGCCCGACCGCTCCACGAGCAGCGCGACCAGTTGGGCGTAGCCAGCCGGGTCGTCACCGATCTCACAGACATGCAGCAGACGGCCTGCGTCGTCGACCACAGCGGACGTCAGCGTCGATTCGACCGAAGCCGACCGGTCGGCCGAATCCGCCGAGGCCAGACCGCAGTACACGCGCACGAGCGCCACGGCGTCGTCCTCCTCCCGGGACACAGGTCTTGCTCTGCCAGAGACTGATGCTCCCCGCTCCGGGTCAGTCGCGCCAGTCCACAACAGCAGAGATCTTGCCGACAATGGTGCGCCAACCCAAACTTGCGGTTTGTGCCCCGATTTTCTTCAGCCGGCGCCGGCCCAGGAATCCACCGATTCCGCCGTTGACAGAACTGCGCAGCGCCTCGTCCAGGTCATCCAGGCTGGAGCCTGCGGAGAGCATGTCGAGCACCGCCGGTAGCCGCAGCGCGTACGCCAGGTCACGGGCGACCTCGCCGGCTTCGATCAGCAGCGTCGGGTCCCACGCGTCGTGGCCGCCGCGGAGGTTCTCCACTACCAGGTCGAGCTCGTAGGTGTCCTCGTCCAGCGGGGCGATGTCGGCGGGTTCAACCCGTTCGGACAGTTCATTCCAGCTGTCCAGTTGAGACAGGTCGTTCGGCGCACCGGAACGGATGAAACTGACCAGCGACTCCGGGGTCTTGAACAGCAGCAGCTTGCCGCGGTGGGTGAGGAAGACGGGCACCTCCTCGTCACCCGCGGCGTCCGCCTCGTCCTCGTCCTCGTCCGCCTCGTCCTCGTCGGCGGCCTCGGTGGCCTCGTCGGCGGCCTCGTCGGCGGCCGCCTCGGCCTTGCCGCGGCGGCGGCGCCCGGCCCGCTTCTCGGCGTCGGCGTCCTCGTCCTCCTCGGCGGCGAGGGCGGCGAACTCCTCGTCGAGGATCACCACCTCCTCGTCGTCCTCGGTCTCGACGACCTGGCGACGGGCCAGGAAGGGGTCGTCCTCGTCGCGCTCGGCGACGTCGGTCGGGGTCAGCTCGCGCGCCGGCCGGTACGCCCGCAGCGTGAAGCCGGTGCCGGCGGGCAGGGCGATCTCCACCGGGTCGATCCGCAGCTCGTCCCAGAGCGCGCGGTCCGCCGCCGGGCGGTCGACCTCGACCTCGTCTGCTGCGGTCGACGCGGTGGTGTCGTCGAGCTCGGGCTCGTCGGCGTCGGGCCGTTGGGGCGACTGGCGGGCCACGCTGACCTCCGTGTGCTTTCGGGTTGCCCACCCGGCGACGGTCGGCCGCCGAGTGACTCTGGGCACATACCCTAGTGGGCGTCCCGCCGTCGCCGGGAGCCGCACCCCGGTGGCGTCCCGACCCGCGGACAAGTAGCCTTGCTACGCATGAAGGCCCAGGCGCTGCACGGACACCTCGATGCGCTGCTGCTCGCGGTGCTGGAGCAGGGCGCGCTGCACGGTTACGCGATCATCGAGGCGCTCCGGGCCCGCAGCGGCGGCACCCTGGACCTGCCCACCGGCACCATCTATCCGGCGCTGCGCCGCCTGGAGCGGGCCGGCTACGTGGCCAGCGCCTGGAGCACCGTCAACGGCCGGGAGCGGCGCACCTACGAGCTCACCGACGCCGGCGGCCGGGCGCTCGCCGGGGAGCGCGCGGGATGGCGCGAGTTCAGGGCCACGGTCGGCCGCTTCCTCGGCACCGACGAACCGCCGCCCACCCCGGCCTGAGCGAGGCCGTGGCGGGACAGCGGGACACCCGCCGCGCACGCGGGGGCCGGCGATCCGGGGGTCAGCCGGCGAGCCGCGGGCCGCGGGCGCTCAGCAGCCAGTAGCGGGCCGCCCGGGCCAGCGCGAACCAGGCGGCGCCGAGGAGCACCGCCCCGATGATCATCGGGGGCCAGGTGAGCGCCGCGTCCCAAAGGTGGACCGACCAGCCGAACAGCGCCACGCCGGCCCCCGCGCCGACCGCCAGCCCGCCGGTCAGCCCGAAGCCCACCGCGCGGGCCAGCCGGGGCAACCGTGGTGTGGCGTACCGGGCGGCGAGCAGGTTGAGCAGCAGCCCGACCAGCGCCAGCCCGGCGACCACGGCCCAGATGCCGTTGACCGAGGCGGAGAGGAGCAGGTAGGCCTCCGGCGGGCGCGGGCCGTCGCTCCAGCTCGCCCCCCGCCAGGTCAGGTCGCCGCCGACCATGAGCACCGCGGCCACCGCCAGCGCCCGCAGGGCCAGCCCACGCAGCGCGCCGGCGGCCAGCTCGGCCTGGTAGCCGGGCGCGAGCTGAGCCGGGCTGCCGAAGTCGGCCACCGCCCGCCGCTCGGCCTCCGCCACCGGCAGGCCCCCCTCGCGGTACGCCTCGACGGCGTCCTCCAGCGCGTGCCGCGCCTCGGTCAGCAGGTCCGCCTTGAGCCGGGCCGGCCCGTGCAGCTGCCCGGCCAGCTCGCGCAGCCGCTCGTCGACGCGGATCTCCTCGTACCCCCGCATGGCACCACCCTGCCACCGCACCGGGCCGGCCGCGTCGGGGAAAATCCCGGAAAGCGGCTCAGGGGGCCAGGGCCAGGTAGCCGCGCTCGGCCGCCTCCTGGAGCAGCCACTGCTCCCGGTACCAGCCCGGCCGGGCCACCAGCTCCTCGTGCCGGCCGCGCTGCACCACCCGGCCCGCGTCGAGCACCACGATCTCGTCCAGCCCGGCGAGGCCGCTGAGCCGGTGGCTGATCAGCAGCACCGAATGCCCGGCCGGGGTGGCGGCCAGCGTCGAGGCGAGCACCGCGTCCGCGGCCGCCGGGTCGAGCCCCTCGGTCGGCTCGTCGAGCACCAGCACCGGCGGGCCGGCCAGCAGCGCCCGGGCCAGCGCGAGCCGCTGCCGCTGCCCGCCGGAGAGCTGCCCGCCCTGCTCGCCGACCACGGTGTCCCAGCCGTCGGGCTGGGCGCGTACCCAGTCCAGCAGGCCGGCGGCCCGGGTGGCGGCGGTCAGCTCCGCCTCGTCGGCGCGGGGCCGCCCGAGCAGCAGGTTCTCCCGGACCGTGGCGTGGAAGACGTACGCCTCGGCGAGCAGGCCGCCGACCATCCGGGGCAGTTCCTCGTCCGCCAGGTCGGACACGTCCACGCCGTCCACGGTGACCCGGCCGGTGTCGGGGCGTACCGCGCCGGTGAGCGCGGCGGCCAGCGTGCTCTTACCGGCGCCGCTCGGCCCGACCACGGCCACCCGCCGGCCGGCGGGCAGGTCCAGGTCGACCGCGGCCAGGGCGGGCGCCGCCCCCTCCCGGTAGCGGACGGTCACGCCCGCGAACCGGACGTCGTGCCCGCCGGACGCCGGTCCGGCGGGTGCGGTGGGCGCCGGTTCCCCGGCCTCGGTGAGCAGGTCGGCCACCCGGGCCAGGCCGGCGCGGAGCTGGGTGCGCTGCCGGGCCGCCCCGACCAGCGCGAGGGACACCTCGACTGCGGCCAGCGTGCCCACCGCCAGGACACCGACGAGCACCCCGCCGACGCCCGCGCGCAGGGCCACGACCACCACGGCGGCGGCGGTGAGCCCGCCGACGAGCACCCCGGCCGCGTCCACCGCGAAGCCGGTCGCGGCCAGCCGGCGCTCCAGCCGGGCCAGGCGACCGGCCCGGGTCTCGGCGGCGGCCAGGGCCGTGCCGGTCGCGCCGAAGGCGGCCAGGTCGGCGGCGCCGTGGGTCAGGTCGACCGCGTCCACCGCGAGCGCGCCGCGCAGCGGGGCCACCTCGTCGGCGGCCCGCCGGGTCAGCCCGGCGGCCAGCACGGGCAGCGCGACCCCGGCCACCAGCAGCCCGGCGGCGAGCACGCCCGCGGCCGGCAGCGAGATGAGCGCGGCGCTCCCGACGGCCAGCACGCTCACCAGCGCGGCCGCCGCGCCCGGCACCAGCACCCGCAGCAGCAGGTCCTGCACCGCCTCCACGTCGGAGACCAGCCGGCTCAGCGCGTCGCCGGTGCGCTGGGCGGCGGCGTCGCGCCGGGCCACCAGGGTGGCGAAGACCCGGGCCCGGACGTCGGTGATCATGCGCAGCACGGCGTCGTGCCCGGCCAGCCGCTCGGTGTAGCGGAACACGCCCCGGCTCACCGCGAGCGCGCGCACGGCGACGATCGCCACGGTCAGCCGGTCCAGCGGCGGCCGGCCCGCGGCGCTCATCAGCAGCCAGGTGGCGGTGGCCATGAGGGCCAGCCCGGCGAACTCGGTGGCCGCGGCGAGCAGCCCGGCGCCCAGCAGGCGGCCCAGGTAGGGCCGGGCCAGCCGCAGCACCGCCCGCTCGGGTCCGTCGGTCATGGCGTCACCTTCCCGGCCGGTACGCGACTCAGCTCGGTGACCCGGCCGTCCTCGACGCGGAGGATCCGGTCGGCGTCGGTCAGCAGCGCGGGCCGGTGCGCGACCAGCAGCGCGGTACGCCCGGCGACCAGCCGCCGGGTGGCCGCGAGCACGACGGCCTCGCTGGCGCTGTCCAGGCGGGCGGTCGGTTCGTCGAGGAGCACGAGCGGGGCGTCCCGGAGGAACGCCCGGGCCAGCGCGACCCGCTGCCGCTGCCCGCTGGACAGGCCGTGCCCGCGCTCGCCGAGCGTGGTGCCGAGCCCGTCGGGCAGGGCGGCGACCACCTCGTCCAGCGCGGCGTCGGTGACCGCGCCGGCCAGCGCGGCGTCCGGGGTGTCGGGGGCACCCAGGCGGATGTTGTCGGCCAGCGAGCCGGCGAAGAGGTGGGCCCGCTGCGGCACCCAGGCCAGCTCCCGCCGCCACGCGTCGAGGTCGACCCCGGCGAGGTCCACCCCGTCGACGGTGACCCGGCCGGCGGTCGGGGTGACGAAGCCGAGCAGCAGGTTGAGCAGGGTGGTCTTGCCCGCCCCGCTGGGCCCGATGACGGCGATCCGCTCGCCGGGGCGGATGGTGAGCGTGACGTCCCGCAGGGCCGTGGTCCGCTCGTACGCGACGGTCACGCCCTCGAAGCGGATCTCGCCCCGGCCGTCCGGCGCCGGCCCGGCGGCTCCCGGTGCGGCGGCCTCCGGCGTCGCGGAGAGGGTGAGCGCCTCGTCCAGCGCGGTGAGCCCCTCCATGCTGGCGTGGAACCGGCTGCCCGCGGCCCGCAGTGGCAGGTAGGCCTCCGGGGTGAGCAGCAGCACCAGCAGCGCGGTGGAGAGGGTGATCCCGCCGCCGAGCAGCCGGATGCCGACCGGCACGGCGACCAGCGCCACCGACAGGGTGGCGACCAGTTCGAGGACCAGCGCGGACAGGAAGGCGATCCGCAGGGTCTTCATGGTGGCCTGGCGGTGCCCGTCGGCCATCCGGCGCACGACGTCGACCTGGGCCCGGGCCCGGCCGAACGCGCGCAGCGTGGGCAGCCCGGCCACCATGTCGAGGAAGTGCCCGCCGAGCAGCGACAGCCGCCGCCACTGCCGCTCGGTGGCGGCCTGCGCCTGCCAGCCGAGCAGCGCACCGAAGACCGGGATGAGCGGGATGGTCAGCGCGATGATCAGCGCGGAGCTCCAGTCGGCGAGCACGATCCGGGCCAGCACGGCCAGCGGCACGGTCACGCTCAGCACGAGCTGCGGCAGGTAGCCGGTGAAGTACGGGTCGAGCGCGTCCAGGCCGCGCCCGGCCAGGGTGGCGAGCTGCCCGGCCCGCCGGCCGGCGACCCAGGTGGGGCCGTGCCGGCCGACCGCGCGCAGCAGGTCGGCCCGGAGCGCCGCCTTGACCGTGGCCGCCGCCCGGGCCGCCACGGTGCCCTGCGCCCAGCTCACCAGCGCGCGGGCCGCGACCGCCGCCCCGAAACCGGCCAGCGCCGGCCGGTGCAGCCGCCCGTCGATCGCGGTGGCCAGCAGGGTGGCCAGTGCGGTGGCCTGCGCGACCACCAGCAGGGCGGTCAGCCCGCCGAGCACCGCGAGCACGGCGAGGTCGCGCCGGGCCGCGGGGACCCGGCGCAGCAGCCGCGGGTCGAACGGGCGGCGGTTCACCAGTACACCGGTGCCCTGCCGTCGGTCCGTCCCCGGAACACCCACCAGCACATTGCCTGAAAGCCTAGTAGGGCCGGAACGAGCGGCAGCGCCAGCCAGCCCAGCAGCGCCAGCGTCGGCCCGCTCGCGGCCGCGTCCGCCACGGTCAGCACCGCCGCGTCGGTCAGCTGCGGCGCGGCCGCCGGGTCGACGGTGGAGACCAGCACCCGGGGCCAGAGCGCCGCGCCGACCAGCGGCACCGGCAGGGCCAGCGCCACGCTGGTCGCGGCGAAGGCCAGCCCGGCCCGGCCCCGGCGCAGCGCCGCGCGGGCCGCCAGCAGGGCCGCCACCAGCGCCAATGGCAGGAGTACGGCGACCGCCGGGCGGGCCACCGCGGCGCGTACCCGATCGGAGAGCAGGCCCAGGGCGGTGGCGGTGGCGACCGCGGTGAGCGCCGCCGGCATCAGGCCCCGGGCCAGCCGGGCGACCGACGGCACGTCGGCGGCCGGCAGCCGCAGCGTGAGGAAGGTCGCACCGTGTACGGCGACCAGCGCGAGCAGCGCCAGCGCGGCGGCGGCCACGAACGGGGTGAACAGGTGACCGACCCCGGCGGCGTGCCCGTCGCCGGCCGGCGGCACGCCCTGGAGCAGCCCGCCGAGCACTGCTCCCCAGCCGAGCGCGGCGAGCACGCTGCCGGCCACCACCACCCGGTCCCAGAAGGCGCGGGCCGTCCCGCCGCGCGGCCGGCTGCGCAACTGCACCCCGGCCGTCACGAGCACCACCCCGGTGAGCGCCCCGAGCACGGCCGGATAGAGGCCGGTGAGCAGCTCGCCCTCCAGGGTGGGGAACGCGCCGAACAGGATGCCGACCGCGGCCACCAGCCAGACCTCGTTGCCGAGGAAGAACGGCCCCACCGCGTTCAGCGCGGCCCGACGGGCCCCGGGCGTGGCGCCCCGGGCCAGCAGCAGCCCGACGCCGTAGTCGTAGCCGCCGAGCACGAGGTAGGTGGCGAAGAAGAGGCCGAGCAGGGCGTACCAGGCGAGTTCCACGGCGGGCTCCCTCAGGCGAACACGGGGTGGGGGTGGTGGTCGGCGTCCGGCGCGGGCGGGCGGCCGAGCGCGGGGTCGTGCGCGCCCCGGGCGGCGTGCCGGACCAGCAGCACCCAGTTGGTGACGGCGAGGGTGCCGAGCAGCAGGGTGAAGCCGATGAGCGAGGTGAGCATCAGCCCGGGGCTCACCGGTGAGACGGCCTGGCCGGTCGGCAGCAGCCCGTACGCCACCCAGGGCTGGCGCCCCACCTCGCGGGCGATCCAGCCGAGGATCACCGCGACGAACGGCAGCGGCACGGCGAGGAGCACCAGCCAGAGCGGGAACTTCAGCCGGATGATCCAGTCCCGCCACAGCAGCGGCAGCAGGAACCAGGCGCAGCCCAGGGTGAAGCCGATGAGGATCATGAAGCCGAGGCCGACGCTGGACAGCGCCGGCGGGGTGTAGTCGCCGGGGCCGAACCGCGCCGTCCACTCGGCGACCAGCGCGTCGCGGTCGGCGCCGCCGCCGAACTTGGTCGGTTGGAGTTTCCCGACCGGGCCGAACTGCGCGAACCCGAAGCCCTGCAGCGTGGTCACCGCGAGCGCCGCGGTGATCAGGCCGATCCGCAGCGACTTCCGGAAGAGCGCGTAGTCCGGGGTGCGCCGGAGCAGGTGCCCGGCGCTGACCGCGGCCATCAGCATCCCGCCGGTGACGAGGCCGGCCGAGACCACGTGGCCGAAGGCGAAGCCGAGGGTGGGGTTGGTGAGCAGCGCGCCGAAGTCGGTGAGGTGGGCGACGCCGTCGCGCACCTCGTAGCCGACCGGGTGCTGGAGCCACGCGTTGGCCACCATGATCCAGAACGCCGAGGCGTACGCGGTGAGCGCGACCCCCCAGAGCAGCGCCAGGTGGACGCCGCGCCGCAGCCGGTGCCAGCCGAAGATCCACATGCCGAGGAACGTGGACTCCAGGAAGAAGGCGACAAGCGTCTCGATGGCCAGCGGCGCACCGAACACGTTGCCCACGTAGCGCGACAGGCCGCTCCAGTTCAGCCCGAACTGGAATTCCATGACGATCCCGGTGGCGATCCCCAGCACGTAGTTGATCACGTAGAGCTGGCCCCAGAAGCGGGTCAGCCGCTCGTACATCGGCTTGCCGGTGACGAAGCCGGCGGTCTGGAGGCCGACCAGCAGGGTGACCAGGCCCAGGGTGACCACCACGAACAGAAAGTGGATCGAGGTGGTCGTGGCGAACTGCAGGCGGGCGAGGAGCAGGGGATCCATGGCCGTCCTCCCACTAGTTGACTCGCTTGTCATAGCGAGCCTACACGTAGGCTCGCTACCTATGAGGTCCGGTGGCGGCCCGGAGTCGGGTTCCCGTCGGTCAGCTCAGGAAGAGGGAGATCGGCAGGGCGACCAGCATGGTCGCGACGGACAGCGCCGTGGCCCCGAGCACGCGCGGCGGCCGGTCGGCCACCATGAGCCGCTGCACCCGCACGTCGAGATCCCGGTCGCCCAGGCCCAGCGTGCCGGCCGGGGTGACCCGGTGCCCGGCGGCGGCGAACCGGCGCAGCGCCCCCGCCAGGGGCGCGCCGGCGTGCAGCTCCCGGGCCTTGTCGTCGGCGCGCATCTCGACCAGCAGCGCCACCCGCTCGTGCGCGTCGCGCACCCAGCGGAACCAGGGCAGCGCCCGACACAGCGCCGTGAACGGCAGCAGCACCAGGTCGTGCCGCTCCTGGGCGTGCGCCCGCTCGTGGGTGAGCACCGCCGCCAGCTCGGCGCGGTCGAGCAGACTGAGCGTGCCGGCGCTGACCACCACCCGCGGCTTCACCCCGGGCAGGCAGTACGCGGCCGCGCTCGGGTGGTCGAGCACCAGCGCGCCGGGCACCGTGGGATCCCGCCGGGCGACCAGGCTGAGCAGCTCCCGGTGCCGGCGCTGGGCGCGCACCGTGCCGTGGATGCTGCGCACGGTCGTGGTGAGCAGCACCGCGCCGATGCCGAAACCGACCCCGACCAGGCCGAGGTGCAGCGCGCCCAGCCCGGCCGGCAGCGTGCCGTGGGCCAGGTCGTCGACGAGGGTCAGCAGCGCGCTCCCGGTCGGCAGCTCGTACGCGCTCACGCCGAGTGCCATGGGCAGCCCCATGGCGGAGAGGCCGAGTGCCAGCCCGACCGCCTGCCAGCAGACGATCGCCACCCGCGGGGCCTGCCAGGTCCACCGCGCGGCGGCCAGGACCTGCGCGGTCAGCCAGCAGGCCAGGATGGTCGCGGCGAAGTGCAGGGCGTACGCCACGGCGGCCGCCCTACCGGTCCGTCGCCTCGTCGAGCGCCGGCCCGCCGGCCCGCGGGTCCTCGACCCGGTCGGTCAGCCCCGCCTCGGCGCTGAGCGCCGCGCGCAGCACCTCCGCCTCGGTGCCGGTGACCGAGCGGGCGAAGCGCACCAGCGCGGCGTCCCGGCTGCCGCCGAGGTCGAGGGCATCGAGCATGAGCTGGGCGATGTGCGCCTCGCGGGTGGCGGCGGGCCGGTAACGCCAGGCCCGCCCCTCCCGCTCGCGCTGCACCATGCCCTTGCCGGCCAACCGGTCGAGCACGGTCATCACCGTCGTGTAGGCCAGCTCACGCCCGTCGAGGGCGTCGGCGACCTCGCGTACGGTCACGCCGTCCGACGTGCCGGGGACCGAGTCCCACAGCACGTCCATCACCGCACGTTCCAGATCACCGAGCCGAGTCACCCCGTAATCCTACCCCGCGTAGTAGAAGGCGTTCACACGCCCTTCGGGTGCCAGACGGTCTTCGTCTCCAGCAGCGTGGTCATCCGGGTGATGCCCGGGTCGGCGTACCAGTCGTTGTCGGCGGGGGCCGGCCGGAGCACCCGCTTGAGGTTCTCCGCGGCCTTGACCTCCAGCTCGGCGGCCAGGTCGGCGTCGGCGACCCCGGTCAGGTCGATGGCGTTGACGTCCATGTGCGCGGCCAGCGTCGGCACGGTCTCCGACAGCCGGCCGGTGAGGATGTTCACCACCCCGCCCGGCAGGTCGGAGGTGGCCAGCACCTCGGCCAGGGTCACGGCCGCCAGCGGCGCCGACGGGGAGGCGGCCACCACCACGGTGTTGCCGGTGACGACCGCCGGGGCGATCACGCTGACCAGGCCGAGCAGCGCCGGGGACTCCGGGGCCACCACGGCCACCACGCCGGTCGGCTCGGGCGCGGACAGGTTGAAGTACGGCCCGGCCACCGGGTTCGCCCCGCCGTAGACCTGGGGGAGCTTGTCGGACCAGCCGGCGTACCAGACCCAGCGGTCGATGGCCGCGTCGACCTCGGCGGCGGACGCGCCCAGGGCGACGAACTGGTCCCGCCGGCCCTCCAGCATCTCGGCGACCCGGTAGAGGATCTGACCGCGGTTGTACGCGGTCGCCCCGGCCCAGCCCTTCACGGCCGCCCGGGCGGCGAGCACGGCGTCCCGCGCGTCCTTGCGGGAGGCCAGCGACACGTTGGAGTCCTGCACGAGATACGACCGTCCCGACTCGCTACGGGGGAACTTCCCGCCGATGAAGAGCTTGTACGTCTTGCGTACCGCGACCCGCTCAGACATTGAGGTACGCCTCCAGCCCGTGCCGGCCGCCCTCGCGGCCGTAGCCCGACTCCTTGTAGCCGCCGAACGGCGAGGTGGGGTCGAACTTGTTGAACGTGTTGGCCCAGACCACGCCGGCGCGCAGCCGGTCGGCCATCCACAGGATCCGGGAGCCCTTGTCGGTCCAGATCCCGGCGGACAGCCCGTACGGCGTGTTGTTGGCCTTCTCCACGGCCTCGGCCGGGGTGCGGAAGGTCAGCACGGACAGCACCGGGCCGAAGATCTCCTCGCGGGCGATCCGGTGCGCCTGGGTGACCCCGGTGAAGATGGTCGGCGCGAACCAGAAGCCGCGGTCCGGCAGCTCGCACGGCGGCGACCAGCGCTCGGCGCCCTCGGCGGCGCCGGCCTCCGACAGCTCCCGGATGCGGGCCAGCTGGGCGGACGAGTTGATCGCGCCGATGTCGGTGTTCTTGTCCAGCGGGTCACCGACCCGGAGCTGGGCCATCCGCCGCTTCAGCGACTCCAGCACCCGGTCGGCGACGTTCTCCTGGACCAGCAGCCGGGAGCCGGCACAGCAGACGTGCCCCTGGTTGAAGAAGATGCCGTTGACGATGCCCTCGACGGCCTGGTCGATGGGGGCGTCGTCGAAGACGATGTTGGCGGCCTTGCCGCCCAGCTCCAGGGTGAGCTTCTTGCGGGTGCCGGCGACCGAGCGGGCGATGGCCTTACCGACCTCGGTGGAACCGGTGAAGGCGACCTTGTCCACGCCCGGGTGCTCGACCAGGGCCCGGCCGGTCTCGCCGGCGCCGGTGACGATGTTGACCACGCCGGCCGGCAGGTCGGCCTGCTGGCAGATCTCGGCGAAGAGCAGCGCGGTCAGCGGGGTGGTCTCGGCCGGCTTGAGCACCACCGTGTTGCCGGCCGCGAGCGCCGGGGCGATCTTCCAGGCCAGCATCAGCAGCGGGAAATTCCACGGGATGACCTGCGCCGCCACGCCCAGCGGGCGCGGGTTCGCGCCGAAGCCGGCGTGTTCCAGCTTGTCCGCCCAGCCGGCGTAGTAGAAGAAGTACGCGGCGACCAGGGGCACGTCGACGTCGCGGGACTCCTTGATCGGCTTGCCGTTGTCCAGCGACTCCAGCACGGCCAGCTCGCGGGAGCGCTCCTGGATGATCCGCGCGATGCGGAACAGGTACTTGGCCCGGTCCCGGCCCGGCATCGGACCCCAGACCCGCTCGTACGCCTCCCGCGCGGCGCGGACCGCGCGGTCCACGTCCTCGCTGCCGGCCTCGGCGATCTCGGCCAGCACCTCCTCCGAGGCCGGGTTGATCGACTTGAAGCTGCCGCCGTCGGTCGGGTCGACGAACTTGCCGTCGACGAAGAGCCCGTACGAGGGCTTGATGTCCACCACCGAGCGCGACTCGGGGGCGGGTGCGTATTCGAACATCGCGCTCAGTCCAGGGTGAAGTAGTCGGGGCCGGCGTAGACGCCGGTCGTCAGCTTGGTGCGCTGCATGAGCAGGTCGTTGAGGAGGCTGGACGCCCCGAACCGGAACCAGTCCGGGTCCAGCCAGTCCGGGCCGACGGTCTCGTTGACCATGACCAGGTACTTGATCGCGTCCTTGGTCGTCTTGATGCCGCCGGCCGGCTTCACGCCGACCTGGCGCCCGGTGGCGGCGCGGAAGTCCCGGACCGCCTCCAGCATGACCAGGGTCACCGGCGGGGTTGCCGCGACCGGCACCTTGCCGGTGGAGGTCTTGATGAAGTCCCCGCCGGCCAGCATGGCCAGCCAGGAGGCGCGGCGCACGTTGTCGTAGGTGGCCAGCTCGCCGGTCTCCAGGATCACCTTGAGGTGGGCGTCCCCGCAGGCCTCCTTGGTGGCCACGATCTCGTCGTAGACCTCGGAGTAGCGGCCGGCCAGGAACGCGCCCCGGTTGATCACCATGTCGATCTCGTCCGCGCCGGCCGCGACGGCCGCCCGGGTGTCGGCGAGCTTGACCTCCAGCGGGGCCTGGCCGGACGGGAAGGCGGTCGCCACGCTGGCCAGGTGCACGCCGGACCCGCGCAGCACCTCGGCCACGTACGGGACCATGGCCGGGTAGACGCAGACCGCGCCGACATGCGGGCAGGACGGGTCGGCCGGGTCGGGACGCAGCGCCTTGGCGGCGAGCGCCCGGACCTTGCCGGGGGTGTCGGCCCCTTCGAGGGTGGTCAGGTCGACCATCCGGATCGCCAGGTCGATGGCCTGGGCCTTCGCGGTGGTCTTGATGGAGCGGGTGCCGAGCTGTGCCGCCCGCTGCTCCGCGCCGACCTGGTCCACGCCGGGCAGGCCGTGCAGGAAGGTCCGCAGAGCGGTCTCGGATCGTCCCAGCTCGGAAAGGTCCGACCGGGCCGACGTCGCTGTCGCCGTCATGCCCCGAATACTACGCACCCGCGCGTCGAGTGATCTTGGTCACGGCGGGCCCGCGGCACGTGAGCCCGGTCGCTGGTCCGCCCGCACCCGCGATGCGCCCGCCCCGCGACCGGTAGGTTGAGCGATCGTGGACGTACACGTCATTGACCACCCGCTCGCCCAGGCGCGGCTGACCGCCATGCGGGACGCCCGGACCGACTCCGCGTCGTTCCGGGCCGCGCTGCACGAACTCACCACCATGCTGGTGTACGAGGCCGCGCGCTCGTTCCCCGTCGAGAAGTACCCGGTGCAGACCCCGGTCACCGGCACCGAGGGCACCCGGCTGGCGAACCCGCCGCTGCTCGTGCCGGTGCTGCGGGCCGGTCTCGGCATGGCCGACGCCGCGCTCGGCCTGCTCCCCGAGTCGTCGATGGGCTTCGTCGGCCTGGCCCGCGACGAAAAGACGTACGAGCCGCGCGCGTACATGGAGTCGCTGCCCCGGGACCTCGCCGGCCTGCCGGTGCTGGTGCTCGACCCGATGCTCGCCACCGGCGGCTCGCTGGAGCACTGCTGCCAGCTGCTCGCCGACCGCGGCTGCACCGACATCACCGTGCTCTGCGTGCTGGCCGCGCCGGCCGGCATCGAGCGGCTGGAGCGGTCCGGGCTGCCGTTGCGCCTGGTCACCGCGTCGATCGACGAGGGCCTCAACGACCGGATGTTCATCGTCCCGGGCCTCGGCGACGCCGGGGACCGCCAGTTCGGCGGCATGCCCCGCTTCTAACTCCTTCCCGACGGGCCCACCGCCCCGGCCCGAACCGGGGCGGTGCCCGTACGACGTTCTCCGGCCCGCCGCCGCCCACCGGTAACGATCCGCCCCGCCGCTGACACATACCTGGTGTCCCTGTCAGGAACTCCGGTCGGGAGAGCGATCAGATGAAACCCGTGGGTGAGCGGGCTGAGGCCTGGTTCACCAGCGTCTACGCCCGGCACTACCCGGCCATCGTCAGGTACGGGCTGCGGCGGCTTCCGGACGCCGACGCGGCCGCCGAACTCGCCCAGGACGTGTTCATCGTCGCGTGGCGGCGGCGGAGCGAGGTCCCCGAAAACCCCCTCCCGTGGCTCTACTCCGTCGCCCGCCACACGGTGGCGAACCGGTGGCGGCACGGGCGCGGCGCTCCCACCCTGCTCCCGCTTGCCGCGGCGGATCACATCCCTGCGGGGCTCGTTGAGCCCGACGCCGTGGCGCCGGTGCTCGACCTGCGCCGGGCACTGGCCGGATTGCCCGAGGCCGACCAGGAGATCCTCCGGCTGATCGGTTGGGAGGACCTCAGCGTCGCGGACGCGGCCGTCGCCCTGGGGTGTACCCGGTCCGCCGCCGCGGTCCGGCTGTTCCGAGCCCGGCGTCGACTGCGTTCCGCCCTGGCCGACCGCCCGCCGCTGCGCGAACCCCGGTCGGCGTCCGCCCATGTCTAAGAGGAGCAGCATGCACACGCAGCAGCAGGTCCGAAACCTCCTGGGCCCGGCCGACCCGGCGCGTGGCGTCGTCGTGCCGTCGGCGCTGGTTTCCGCGCACGACCTGATCGTCCAGGCGGAGACCAACGCGCTTCCTCCCGCCGCGCCGGCCCGCCGGCTCACCAGCCGTCGTGTCGTCCTGACCGGCGCCGTCGTCGCGGCGGGTGCAGTCGCCACTGCCGGCCTGGTGCCAGTCCTCCGGCGTGGCCCGGCGCCCACCGGATCGAGGCCGCCGCAGCCGGTGGACGGGGTGGTGCTCCAACCGGTGGCTTACGAGATCGCCACCGACGCCGAACCGGCCGGGCCGCACCTGCGGGCGCTCGCCCGACGGATCGCGGACGCCCCCTCCGACCGGGAGGGCGGCCGGTACGCCTTCCACCGCGTCAAGTCCTGGGGCGGCATGATCCAGGAGTCGCCGGAGGGATACGTGGCCAGTTTCGTGGAGGAACGCCGAAGCTGGGCGACGCCCGACGGTCGCCGGTGGTCGGACTCGACGGTGTTGGACATGGAGTTCCCGGACACAGCGTCCCGGGACTACTGGACGAAGCAGCTGTCCGGGCCCGCCCTCGGTCGGTCGACCCCGCCGCCCGCAGGGCCCGTCGAGGAACCGCGGGATCCAGACGGGGGCCGGGGGTTGCCCACCGAACGGGCCGCGCTCGCCCACCTGCTCCGGACCGAACAGCCGGCGGGCGACGTAGCCAAGGCCGTGTACGACCTGTACGTCCGGCACCTGGTCCCACGGCGGAGTCGCGTCGATGTCCTGACCATCCTGGCCGGCAAGCCCGGTTTCGCATGGCGCGGGCGGGTCGTCGACCGTGCGGGGCGCTGGGGCCTGGCCGTCACCGCCGACCTCACCCCACCGGCGGACCGGCCGCAGAATCCGCAGCGGGCGCAGATGTTGCTGGTCTTCAATCCCACCACCGGCGAGCTGCTCGCCCACGAGTACCTTGAGCTGGCTCCCCGGCACCGCGTGCTGCACTACGGACTGCTGCTCCAGGCCAGCCGCACGGATACGCTCGGCTGACCGGCACGAGGATGCGTTCCGGCGTGGACCGGGGCGTGCATCCCGCCCACGCCGACGGCGGCACGCCATCGACGGGGAGTTCGTGCGCGGGATGCGCGTACCCGCTAGCGTCTGCGGCCATGACTGGTGTTGCGCTCGCCGAAGAGCTGCTGCTCCTCGCCTATGACGACGAAACCGGCAAGGCGACCATGCCGCGGATCAGCCTGGACCTGGGCATGGCCGCCGCGGTGCTGGTCGAGCTGGCCCTGGCCGGCCGGATCGCGTACGCCGACGGGAACCTGGCGGTGCTCGACCCGGCGCCGACCGGGGAGCCGATCGCCGACGAGGTCCTCGCCCGGATCGCCGCCGACACCCCGCACACCCCGTCGTCGTGGGTGCAGCGGCTGCGGCACGGCCTGCGCGACCGGATCCTCGGCGACCTCTGCGGCCGGGGCGTGGTCCGGGACATCGACGAGACCGAGCTGGGCTTCATCCACGTGCACCGTTACCCGGTCGCGGACGCCTCGGTGGAGGCCGACATCCGTCAGCGGCTGGCCGAGGCGCTGACGGTCGGGCAGCTCCCCGACGAGCGGACCGCCGCGCTCGCCACCCTGGTCGCGGTGCTGCGGATGGAGCCGGCGCTGGGCCTGACCGGCTCTGCCGCTGACGAGGCCGGCAAGCGCCTGGAGGAGATCGCCACGGGCGCCGGCTTCTCCGGCACGGTGAGCCTCGACGACAGCGTCGTCCGCCCCTCGGTGAGCCTGGTGATCGCCGCCCTCGCCCAGGCGATCGACGCCGCCCTAGGCAAACGCCCGTAAGGAAGGGCCCCCTATTAACGCCTGCGGTAGAGCAGGGGCCCCTTCTTAACGCCGAGTGTTAACAAGGGGCCCCTGCTTACGGCTGGCTAGAGGCCGAGGGCCGTGGCGATCTCGGTGCGGAGGGCCGTTACCGCCGTTTGGGCGCGGTGGCGGGCCGTCCCGACGTCGCCGTCCGTCACCGGCTCCACCACCTCCAGGTACGCCTTGAGCTTCGGCTCGGTGCCGGAGGGGCGGATCACCACGCGGGCGGCGTCGGTGCGCAGGATCACCACGTCCGCCTCGGGCAGCAGGTCGGACGCCTCGGTGACCGGGTGCCCGAGCAGGGCGGTCGGCGTGGCCGCCCGGATGCGGGCCATCGCGTCGGCGATCAGCCGCAGGTCCTCGACCCGGGCCGAGAGCTGGTCGGTGTGGTGCACGCCGAACTCGGCGGCCAGCTCGTCCAGCCGGTCGGTCAGCGTCCGGCCCTCGGCCTTGAGGCCCGCGGCCAGCTCCGCGACGGTCAGCGCGGCCGTGATGCCGTCCTTGTCCCGGACGTGCTCCGGCGCGACGCAGTAGCCGAGCGCCTCCTCGTAGCCGAAGACCAGCGGCTGCCGGCCGCCCCCGGCCCGGACGATCCACTTGAACCCGGTCAGCGTCTCGTCGTAGGGCAGGCCCCGCGCCGCGGCCATGGCCCGGAGCAGGGTGGAGGAGACGATCGTGGTGGCGTACAGGCCGGTCACGCCGCGCCGCATCAGGTGGTCGGCGAGCAGCGCGCCCACCTCGTCGCCGCGCAGCATCCGCCAGGTCCCGTCCGCCGGCACGGCCACCGCGCAGCGGTCCGCGTCCGGGTCGTTGGCGATGGCGATGTCCGCGCCGGTGCTGCCGGCCAGCGCGACCAGCTTGTCCACCGCGCCCGGCTCCTCCGGGTTGGGGAAGTGGACCGTCGGGAAGGCCGGGTCCGGTTCGGCCTGCTCGGGCACCACGCCGGGCGTCGCGAAACCGGCGTGCGCGAACGCGGCGGTCAGCACCGCGGCGCCCACCCCGTGCAGCGGCGTGTACGCCACCTTGAGGTCCCGCGGGCCGGCCGGGTCGACCACCGCGGCGGCCCGCTCCACGTACGCGGCGACCAGGTCGTCGCCGAGCACCTGGCCGGCCGGGCCGAGCGGCACCCCGGCCAGCGGGCCGACCGCCCGGATGGCCGCCTCGATGCCGGCGTCGGCCGGCGGCACGATCTGCGCGCCCGCGCCCAGCTCCCCGCCGAGCTGCGCGCCCAGGTAGACCTTGTAGCCGTTGTCCTGCGGCGGGTTGTGGCTGGCCGTGACCATCACGCCGGCCACCGCGCCGAGGTGCCGTACCGCGAAGGCGAGCACCGGGGTGGGCAGCGGGCGGGGCAGCAGCAGCGCCGGGCGACCCGCGCCGGTGGCCACCTGGGCGGTGCGCTCGGCGAAGGCCCGCGAGCCGCGCCGGGCGTCGTACCCGATCACCAGGGGGCCCTCGCCGCCCTGGTCGGCGAGCCAGCCGATCAGCCCGGCCGCGGCCTGGGTGACCACCGCGAGGTTCATCCCGTTCGGGCCGGCCCGCAGCGGGCCGCGCAGCCCGGCGGTGCCGAAGGTCAGCGGGCCGGCGAACCGGTCGGCCAGCTCGGGCGCGCTGCCCGGCAGCCCGGCGAGGACGGCGCGCAGCTCGTCCTGGTCGGCCGGGTCGGGGTCGTCGTCGAGCCAGCGCTCGGCCCGGGTGCGAAGGTCGTCAAGGTCAGTGGTGTCCGCCGCCATTGCCTCATGAAAGCATGGCGGCGGATCACCACCGGCCGTCGGCCTCGACTCAGTTGGCTCCGGTGAGCTGGAACGACTGCGCCATCGCCTCGAAGATCGGCTTGCTCGCGGCGAAGTCGGCCTCGTTGGCGGTCAGGTAGAACGAGTAGACCTTGCCGTCCTGCACCACGCCGCGCCACATGCCGTGTCGCTTCGCGTCGCCGTCGCCGCAGGTGTATTCGAACCCGGCGGCCGGCTTGCCGGCGAGGGTCGACTCGCTCATCTCCAGCTGCTCGTAGGGCTTGGCGCAGGACTTGCTCTTGTCCCGGAGGTTGCGGGAGGCGAACTCGGCCCAGCTGACCGAGGTGCCGCTCCAGTCCTCGGCGAGGATGCGCACCTTGCGGCCCTCGACGCTCGGGTCGACGAAGTCGACGAAGACGCCGCCGGTCTTGCGGTCCCAGCCCTTCGGGACCTGCACGTTGACGCCCTTGACCGACTGCGCCTGCATCTCGACCGGGGGAGCCTCGGCCGTCGTGCTGGGCAGCGCGCCCACGATCGGCGGGGGCGCGTCGTCGCCGCCGCTGGTCAGCGCGATCACGCCGACCAGGAGCAGCACGGCCACGCCGCCGGCGGCGGCGAGCTGCACCTTGCGCGGCCAGCTCCTGACCCGGCCGAGGAGCTGGCCGCCGACACCCTTGGCCCGGCCGAGCGCGCCGCCGTGGGCCGGCGCGCCGCCCGGGGCCGTCGTCCACGGCTGGCCGGTGCCGGGCACCGACCACTGGTTGCCGCCGTAGACCGGCTGGGTGGCGTCGGCGCCCCGGCCGTAGACCGGCTGGGTGGCATCCGGGTGGCCGGGCACCCGCTGGGTGGCGTCCGGGCCGGCGGCGTGGCCGAGCCGCTGGGTGGCGTCGGGCGAGATGCGCTGGGTGGCCTCCGGTGCCGCGCCGGACGCGGACATCGCCCCGGTCGGGGTGTGCAGCGGGCCGGCCAGCGCGTCGGCGCTGGTCTCGTCGAGCGCGGCGGCGCCGGCCGCCGCGGAGTCCGGCCGCTCGCCGCGGCGCAGGGCGGCGAGCCGGTCGGTCAGCGACTCGCCGGGCCCGATCATCGCCCGGCCGCCGATCTGGCCGCCCGGCTTCGGCTCGGGCGTGATGATCGCCGGCGGGGTCGACGGACGCTGCACCGGCACCACGGCGTACGGGTCGGTGACCGAGTTGACCGCCGTGGCGGTGCTGGTCAGCGGGCCGGCCAGCAGCTCGCGCAGCATGCCGCGGGCGGTGTGCACGTCCAGCCGGCGGGCCGGGTCCTTCTCCAGCAGGCCCATGAGCACGCGGGTCAGCGGGCCGCTGCGCTGCGGGGTGGCCGGCGGGTCCTCGACCACCGCGTGCATGGTCTCGATCGGGTCGCCCTTGTCGAACGGCGGACGCCCCTCGACTGCGGTGTAGAGCGTCACACCCAGCGAGAAGAGGTCGCTGGGCGGGCCGAACTCCTGGCCCATGGCCCGCTCGGGGGAGATGAAGTGCGGCGAGCCGAGCACCATGCCGGGTGTGGTGAGCTGCACGTCGGTGGGCATCCGGGCCACGCCGAAGTCGGTCAGCACGCACCGGCCGTCGGTGCAGATCAGCACGTTGGCCGGCTTGACGTCCCGGTGCAGCACGCCGATGGCGTGCGCCACCTCCAGCGCGCCGAGCAGGGCGATGCCGATCTTGGCGACGGCGCGGGGGGCGACCGGCCCGTCCTCGATCACCATGTCGGCCAGGCTGCGGGCGTCCAGCAGCTCCATGACGATCCACGGGCGGCCACCCTCGGTGACCACGTCGTAGACCTGGACCACGGCGGGGTGCTGGATCGCGGCGGCCGCGCGGGCCTCGCGGAGGGTCCGCTCGTACAGTGCGTCGCGGTCGCTGGGGGCGAGCCCCGGCGGGAGGACGACCTCCTTCACCGCCACGTCGCGGCGCAGCAGCGTGTCTGTCGCGCGCCAGACCGTGCCCATGCCGCCGTTGCCGACCGGCGAGCGCAGCGAGTAGCGGCCACCGATGGTGGTGCCGGGTGCTGCGCGTCCAGTGGGGGGACTGGCGGGTCCGCCGCTCCACGTCGGGATCTGAGTCACAGAAAAGCCACCGGGGGATATCGAGGGGGCTGGGACACAACCCCACTATCTTGCTGGTTCCGACGCCCGATGCGAAACCCGACGCGGCGGACGTTTACCTACTCGACGGTATGTGGCCAGCTACTCACCTCCGGTCGCTGCGCGCCGCCGCGGTGTGCGGTATCCCTCACCCAACGAACGGCGGCCGCGTCCTACCATCCGGTAATGAGCGAAGCGCGGTCAAGCGAGTCGGGTTTCCCGATCAAGGGCGTCTACACGGCGGCCGACCTTCCGGAGGACCTGGACTCCCGGCTGGGCGGCCCGGGCGAATACCCGTACACCCGCGGGGTCTACCCGACGATGTACACGTCGCGACCGTGGACCATGCGGCAGTACGCGGGCTTCGGCACGGCCACGGAGAGCAATGCCCGCTACCACCAGCTGCTGCGCGCCGGCACCATGGGCCTCTCCGTCGCCTTCGACCTCCCGACCCAGATGGGGTACGACTCGGACGACCCGATCGCGCACGGCGAGGTGGGCAAGGTCGGGGTCGCCATCGACTCCATCGAGGACATGCGGACGCTCTTCGACGGCATCCCGCTGGACAAGGTCTCGACCTCGATGACCATCAACGCGCCCGGCTCGGTGCTGCTCCTGCTCTACCAGCTCGTGGCGGAGGAGTCCGGGGTGCCGGGCTCGGCGCTCAACGGCACCATCCAGAACGACATCCTCAAGGAGTACATCGCCCGGGGCACGTACATCTTCCCGCCGAAGCCGTCGCTACGGCTGGTGGCCGACACCTTCGCCTACTGCCGGGCCGAGGTGCCGAAGTGGAACACGATTTCCATCTCCGGCTACCACATGGCCGAGGCCGGCGCATCGCCCGCGCAGGAGATCGCCTTCACTCTGGCCAACGGGGTGGAGTACGTCCGCGCGGCGCTCGCCGCCGGGCTGGCCGTGGACGACTTCGCGCCCCGGCTGTCGTTCTTCTTCGTGGCGCGCACCACGCTGCTGGAGGAGGTCGCCAAGTTCCGGGCGGCCCGGCGCATCTGGGCCCGGCTCATGCGCGACGAGTTCGGGGCGAAGAACCCGAAGTCCATGATGCTGCGGTTCCACACCCAGACCGCAGGCGTGCAGCTCACCGCCCAGCAGCCGGAGGTGAACCTGGTCCGGGTGGCGGTGCAGGGCCTCGGCGCGGTGCTCGGCGGCACCCAGTCGCTGCACACCAACAGTTTCGACGAGGCGATCGCGCTGCCCACCGAGAAGGCGGCCCGGCTGGCGCTGCGCACCCAGCAGGTGCTGGCGTACGAGACGGACCTGACCGCCACCGTCGACCCGTTTGCCGGGTCGTACGTGGTGGAGGCGATGACCGCCGAGCTGGAGACGGCCGCCGACGAGCTGATGCAGCGGGTCTTCGACCACGGTTCGGCGGTGGACGCCATCGAGGCGGGCTTCCAGAAGCGGGAGATCGAGCAGTCCGCGTACCGGATCGCCCAGGAGATCGACTCGGGTGAGCGGGTGGTGGTCGGGCTCAACCGGTTCCGGATCGACGAGGAGGAGCCGTACGAGCCGCTGCGGGTCGACCCGACGATCGAGGTCGGCCAGGCGGAGCGGCTGGCCAAGCTGCGCGCCCAGCGGGACTCCGGTGCCGTCGAGCGCGGGCTGGCCGAGCTGCGCGCCGCGGCCGAGGGCGACGCCAACGTGCTCTACCCGATGCGGGAGGCGCTGCGCGCCCGGGCCACCGTGGGTGAGGTGTGCGGGACGCTGCGCGACGTGTGGGGGATCCACCGGCCGAGCGACCGGTTCTAAGCCGACTACGACGACGACGGCGGTCCGGCCGGCACTCCGCGCGGGGTGCCGGCCGGGCCGCCGTCGCGTTTCCGACCGCGCTGACCTGGGCGAACGGTGTGCGGCGGCGTACAGTCGGTGGTCTCCCCGCACGCGGCGGGGGCGGCGACGGCTCGGTGCGGACCCTCCCCGGGCGGCGCCGCCCGGGCGCCGCTCCCGGAGCCGTCGGGCAGCGTGGCCGGAGCCGGCGCGCGTGTGCGGATCGGGATTGCGGGTAACCCGGTCGGGTGAACGGGACGGACAGTCTGTGCGGTCGCACTCCGGGCCGACATGTCACCATCAGGAGTCGTCCGACAGCCGACCGTTGTCGCGCAATTGTCCGAGCGGCAGTTAATTGTCGCGACTAATGCGACAATTCGGAACGACGGCCAGCGTTTTGGTGACCGTTGAATCGGTTACGCGTTGTAGGAGGTGGGGGGCAGATGACGGCGTTCGACCGCGATCTACCTGCTGTCCCGCAGATATTTGAGCCCTCCCACCAGGGCATTCGTGACGCTGCGCGGTCCGACCGCTACGCGAAAGATGTTGCGCAGCGTCACCGCCGGAGGTCTAGGCTGTCTGCTGTTCTCCCCGATGATCCATCCATCTCTAGTGATCGAGAATTCGACGTGACGAGTGCGTTGACGCTGCCGTCCGGCAGCCCGCTGGCGTCGTCCTGGCCGGAGGCGCCGACCGGGTCCCAGCCCCTGCCCCTGGAGCTCGACCATCTGCTCGCGCTGCGCGTACCCGGCCTCATCGCCACCCGCCGTCACATCCACTCCCACCCGGAGCTGTCGGGCGAGGAGTTCGAGACGGCCGCCCTCGTGCACCGGGAGCTCTCCCTCGCCGGGCTGAAGCCGCGCCTGCTGCCGAAGGGCAACGGCGTCATCTGCGACATCGACGGGCGCCCGGACGGCCCGGTCATCGCGCTCCGCGCCGACATCGACGCGCTGCCGTTGAGCGACCCGAAGGATGTGCCGTACCGGTCCACCGTGGACGGGGTCTGCCACGCCTGCGGGCACGACGTGCACACCACCGTGATGCTCGGCGTGGGCATGCTGCTCGCCCAGCTCGCCGACCTCGGCCAGCTCGACGGCCGGGTGCGGCTCATCTTCCAGCCGGCCGAGGAGATCCTGCCCTGTGGCTCGCTGGAGGTCATCGAGGCCGGCGGCCTGGACGACGTGGTGCAGATCTTCGCGGTGCACTGCGACCCGAACCTGCCGGTCGGCAAGGTCGGCCTGCGGGTCGGCCCGATCACCGCCGCCGCCGACAACGTCACCGTCCGGCTGACCGGCCCCGGTGGGCACACCGCCCGCCCGCACCTGACCGTCGACCTGGTCGACGCGCTCGGCCGGCTGGTCACCGAGGTGCCGACCCTGGTCAGCCGCCGGGTGCCGGCCAACAGCGGGCTGCTGCTGGTGTTCGGCCACGCCTCGGCCGGCACCCGCTACAACGTCATCCCCTCCGAGGCCTGCGCCGCCGGCACCCTGCGAGTGATGGACCGGGACACCTGGGACCAGGCCCCGAAGATCGTGGCTCAGGTGGTGCGGGACGTCCTCGCCCCCACCGGCGCCACCGTCGACCTGGAGTACCTGCGCGGCCGCCCGCCGGTCACCAACGACGCCCGGGCCATCGGCGTGTTCACCGCCGCCACCGCGGCCGCGCTCGGGCCGGAGGGCATCGCGGAGACCCCGCAGAGCATGGGCGGCGAGGACTTCTCCTGGTACCTGGAGCACGTGCCCGGCGCGCTCGCCCGCCTCGGCGTCGGCCGGAACGGGCCCAACGTGGACCTGCACCGGGCCTCGTTCGACGTGGACGAGCGCGCCATCCCGGTCGGGGTACGCCTCATGGTCCAGACCGCGCTGCGGGCACTGGCGGCGGCCCGCTAGGGACCGGACCGTCCGGCAGCGCCGGGCCGCCCGGCGGCGTACGGCGACCGCGCCGGCGGGCCAGGGCCAGCACGAGCGCCACCGGCACGCCGATCGCCACCGCGAACGGCAGCACCGCGCCCAGCACGGTGAGCGCCACCCGCAGCGAGCCCAGGAACGCCGACCAGCCGCCCCGCAGCCCGGCCAGGAAGCCGAGGTCCTCCTCGTCCCCGACGGCCGGGGCGTCCGGACCGACGAAGGTCACCGTGATGGTGGAGAGCGCCGTCAGGTCGGCGAGCCGCCGCTTCTTCGCCTCCAGCGAGGCCAGGTCCGCCTCCCGGCGACCCACCTCGTTCTCCAGCGTGACCAGGTCGTTGATCGAGGTGGCCCGCGCCAGCAGCCGCCGGGCGCTGTCCACCCGGGCGCGCTGGGTGGCGATCCGGGCGTCCAGGTCCACGGTCTCCTCGGTGACGTCCTCGGTCCGCACCTCGCGCCGCTCCTGCTCGCCGAGCCGGACGAGCGCCTCCAGCACGGTCGCGAACCGGTCCGCCGGCACCCGCAGGGTCAGCTCGGCCCGGGCGTCCGCCGCGTCGCTGTTGCGCTGGTCGCCGCCGACGAAGCCACCGGCCGCCGTCACCGCCGTGCTCGCCTCGCGGGCCGCCCGCTCCACGTCCTCCACCCGCACCTGGAGCGTTCCGGTGTAGATGATCGCCCGCTGGTCGACCCGCAGGTCCGCGCCGCCCGCACCGGGCTGCGCCTTCTCGGGCGCGGCCTGGTCCCGGGCCGCCGCGTCCCCGTCCGCCGAGTCCCCGCCCGTGGCCGCCTGCGGCTGCCCGGCCGAGCCCGCGGTGTCGTTCGTCCCGCCGTCCGCGCTGCACGCACCCGCGCCCAGCACCAGCAGCAGCCCGGCCGCCGCGAGCGCCCGGCCCCGGCGGCGGCTGTCCCGTATCCTCATGTCCGCGCTCCGATCCTTCGACGGCCCCGCTGCGGGACCGATACGTCGGACGCGACGCGACACCGCGCCGGTTCCGGCAGACTGCGCTGAGGACATCACGATTCGATAATCGAGGAGTCACGATGCAGGTCACCAAGTACGCCCACTCCTGCCTCAAGCTGGAGCACGACGGGGGAGTGCTGGTCGTGGACCCCGGAGTCTTCAGCGGCGCAGAGGCGCTGGACGCGGCGGACGCGGTGCTGATCACCCACGAGCACCCGGACCATGTGGACGTCGAGGCGCTGACCCGGGCGCTGGACCGGCGGCCCGCCCGGGTGTATGGCCCGGCCTCCCTCGCCGGGGTGCTCGGCGACGCCGCCGAGGCGCTGACCGTGGTCACGCCCGGCGAGACGTTCACCGCGGCCGGGGTGGCGGTCCGCGCGTACGGCGGGCAGCACGCGGTCATCCACCCGGACATCCCCGTCGTCCAGAACGTCGGCTACGTGTTCAACGACGTCGTCTACCACCCGGGCGACGCGCTCGTCGTCCCCGACGACGTCCAGGTGGACACCCTCTTCGCCCCGATCCACGCGCCCTGGTCGAAGTTCTCCGAGGTGGTCGACTTCATCCGGGCGGTCGCACCGCGGCGGGCCTTCGCGCTGCACGACGCGCTGCTCAACGCCAACGGCTTCGGCGTGCTCGACCGCCAGTACACCGCGCTGTCGAAGACCGAGTACCGGCGCCTGGAACCGGGCACCCGGATCGACGCCTGAGCGGGCATGGCCGGTCCACCCCCCGACCTGGTCCAGCGGCTCTACGCGACGCCGCCGGACCGGTTCGTCGCGGCCCGGGACGCCGCGGTCGCCGAGGCGCGCCGGGCCGGCGACCCGAAGGGCGCCCGGGAGATCGGCAAGCTGCGCCGGCCCACGGTCGCCGCCTGGCTGGTCAACCTGCTCGCGATCCGCCGTCCGGAGCTGGTCGCCGACCTGGCGCAGCTCGCCGAGTCGCTCCGCTCGGCGCAGCGGGACCTGCGCGGCGGCAAGCTCCGCGAGCTTTCCGCGCAGCGCCGGGCCGTCGTGGGCGCGCTCGTCGCCGAGGTACGCAAGCTGGCCGCCGCCGAGCCGGCCGCCCCGCCGGTCGGGAAGCTGCCGCTCGGCGAGGTCGAGGCGACGTTGAACGCCGCGCTCTCCGACACCGAGGTGGCCGAGCAGGTACGCGCCGGGCGGCTGCTGCGGTCCACCCACTACGCCGGGTTCGGCGAGGTGCCCCGGCCGCAGCTGCGGCTGGTCACCGGGGGCGGCGAGGAGGAACCCGCCGTACCCGACCGGGCGGCCGAGCGCGCCGAGAGCCGGAAGGCGCGCGACCAGCGGGCCGCCGAGCGGGCGGCCCGGGCCGAGCGGGCGAAGCGCCGCCGGGCCGTGGAACGGGAGCTGGCCAGGGCCCGCGACGACCAGGAGCGGGCCGAGGCGGAGCTGACCGGGGCCACCGACGCGGAACGCGACGGCGTGGCGACGCTGGACCGGATCGAGACCGAACTGGCCGAGCTGGAACGCCGCCGGGCCGTCGCCGAGCAGGAGCTGAGCCGGGCCAAGCTGGCGCGGCGCGGCGCGGAACGGTCGCTCACCGCCGCCCGCCGGCGCACCGGTGAGGTGGAGGCCGCGTTGGAGGCGCTGGACGCCGAAGAGGGGGATGCCGCGGAGGGTGGCGACGAGGCAGACTGATCGTGATGGATGACCACGGTGGACGGACGGTGGGGTGCCGCCGATGACCCCGGAGCAGGTCGCCGCCGCCAGCAAGCCGCTGGTGCTGGAGCTCGGGGAGGCGTTCTCCCGCTGCCCGTCGACGCTGCGCCGGGCCCGGCTGCTGGGCATCTCCGGCTGGGCGTTCTACATCACCGGCCGGGCCGGCGCGCTCGGCGACGTCCGCGCCGAGACGGTCGCCGCCGCGCTCGGCTTCATCGCGCCGGAGGCGGTCGCCGACGGCTGGGACGCCGCCGTGCGCACCGTGCCGCCGCTGGAGGTCGCGGGCGCGAACCTGGCCGAGTGCTGCCGCTGGGGCGGCACCAAGCTGGGCGACGCCCCGGAAGCCGCCCGCCTCGCCGCGCTGCTGCGCCAGGTGGTCGACGCGGCGGACGGCAGCGGCATGCCGCTGTTCGCCGCCTGGCGGGCCATGCCGGTCGACGCCGCCACGCCGGGCGCCCGGGCGGCCGTCGCGCTGCTGCTGCTCCGCGAGCACTTCGCCGGGGCGTACCTGCTGGCGGTGCGGGCCGCCGGGATGACACCGCTGGAGGCGGTGCTGGCCGGCCCGGAGGGGGACGCCGGGGCCTCGGCGTGCGGCTGGTCGCCGCCGTACCCGCCGGTGGGGCCGCTGGTGCGGCGGCGGCTCTGGGCCGAGGCGGTGACCGACCGGCTGGTGTCCCCGGCGTTCCGGGCGCTGGGCCCCGGCGAGGGCGCGGAACTGCTCAACCTGCTCACCGCCGCGCGACTGCACGTCCGCGGCGGATAAATGGCAAGCGCGGCCGCCGGGGCGGCTGTCAGGATCTGCCGCGTGACGCTCCCCGCCGGCTGGACCGCCCGCCGCCCCACCCTCGACGACGTGCCCGCGATCCTGGCGGTGGTGCACGCCGCCGACACCTTCGCCGTCGGCTACCCCGACTTCGACGCCGAGGACGTCCGGGACGCCCTGACCGCGCCCTTCGTCGAACCGGCCCGGGACTCCTGGCTGGTCACCGACCCGGACGGCACCGCGGTGGCCTGGGCGATCCTGAGCAACCCCACCGGGGTGGGCCGGGAGTTCGTCGAGGTCTACGTCGACCCGGACCGCGGCGGGGACCTGCGCGCCCCGCTGCTGGCCCGGCTGCTCGACCGGGTCGCCGAGCGGGCCGCCGAGCGCGGCCTGCCCGCGCTCACCGCCCGGACCGCCGTCTTCGCGCCGGAGACCCGCTGGGCGGAGGAGCTTGCCGAGGCCGGTTTCACCCGGCTCAAGCGGTACATCCGGATGACCCGGTCGCTGGCCGACCTGCCCGCCGAGCCGGCGCCCCCGGCCGGGGTGACCGTCCGGCCGCTGCATGTCGACGACGACGCCGACCTGCGGCTGTTCCACCGGATCTTCGACACCGCGTTCCGGGACACCCCCGACTACGAGCCGGTCGGCTTCGACCAGTGGCGCGAGCAGCTCCCGTCGTACGGCAAGGTGTGGGACGAATGGTTCCTGGCCGAGGTCGACGGTGAGCCGGCCGGCGCCCTCCAGTCCTCCGACCAGGCGCTCGACCAGGACATGGGCTGGGTCCGGACGCTGTCCGTGCTGCCCGCGTACCGGCGGCGCGGGGTGGGGGCGGCGCTGCTGCGCCGGGCCTTCGCCGCCTACGCGGCCAAGGGCCGGGCGGGGGCCGGTCTCGGCGTCGACCTGGCCAACCCGACCGCCCCGGTCACCCTCTACCGCTCGGTCGGGCTGACCGAGGGGCGCTGGACCGACATGTACGAGCGGAGCGTCCCCGCGGCGGGTGTGTGATAGGCGACCCGCCGCGGGGTCGCCGCCCGGCCCGGGAGCCGGCCGGAGCAGACTGGAGAGGTGGGAGACGCGCTACGCGGACGCGGTGCCGGTGGGGCGGGACCGCAGCTCGGTGACGTAGTCGTCCGGCGCGCCCGCCTTCTCCGCCGCGTTCGCGATCTCCGACAGGTACCACGACGTCGGCAGGCCGCCCTCGTACCCGTCGAAGACGTAGACCCAGGCGGTCACGTCCCCGTCCAGCGTCGAGACCCGCACGGTCAGCTTCCGGTACGTCCCGGAGGTCACACCCTCGATCTCGTCGAGCTGGGCCGCGTCGTACGGGTGGATGTCGTAGAGCGCCACGAAGACCCGGTCGCCCGGCGACTCGACCACTGTGCTGACCGAGCCCTCCCAGCCGATGACGTCCTCGCCCGCGAAGGTGAGCCGCCACCCCTCCAGCCAGCCGGTGCCCACCATCGGCGAATGCGGACAGTAGGCACGCATGCGGGCGGGGTCCAGGTTTGAGCCGTAAGCGGCGTAAAGACGCACGGCGATGACGATAGCCCGGCCGACGGGTGGGGGAGAATACGACGGTGCGTGTCGAGCGCGACGGGATAAGAAAGTCACTGTGAGCATTGATCGGGGGCGAGCGCGGTGAGCGCGAGGAGTGCAGCGGAGCGGAGCCCCGCAGTCGCGAACGAAAGGATGGCTCCGTGAGCCAGATCGTGATCATCGGCGGAGGGCCGGCCGGCTACGAGGCGGCGCTGGTCGCCGCCCAGCTGGACGCTGATGTCACCGTGGTCGAGGCGGACGGGGCCGGCGGCGCCTGCGTGCTCTCCGACTGCGTGCCGTCCAAGACGTTCATCGCCAGCTCCGAGGTGGTCACCGGCTACCGGGACACCGAGGAGTTCGGGGTGCACTCCGACGGGCTGGAGGCGGTCACGGTCGACGCCCGGACCGTGCACGAGCGGGTCAAGCGGCTCGCCCTGGCCCAGTCCGCCGACATCCACGCCAAGCTGGTGAAGGCCGGCGTCGAGTTCGTCGCCGGCTCCGCCCGGCTCGGCGAGGACACCCTCGGTCACACCCACCGGGTGATCGTCACCCCGGCCGACGGCGGCGCGGAATACTCGATCGCCGCCACCACCGTGCTGATCGCCACCGGCTCCACCCCGCGCCAGCTCCCCACCGCCGTGCCCGACGGCGAGCGCATCCTGACCTGGCGCCAGGTGTACGACCTGCCCGAACTGCCCGAGCACCTCATCGTGGTGGGCTCCGGCGTGACCGGCGCCGAGTTCGCCAGCGCCTACCTGGCCATGGGGGTCCAGGTCACCCTGGTCTCCAGCCGGGACCGGGTCATGCCGCACGAGGACGCCGACGCCGCCTCGGCGATCGAGCGGGTGTTCCGGAACCGGGGCATGACCATCCTGAACAACTCCCGGGCCGAGGCGGTCCGCCGGATCGGCGACGGCGTCGAGGTGACGCTCGCCGACGGCCGGGTGGTCGCCGGCTCGCACGCGCTGATCGCGGTCGGCTCGATCCCCAACACCGCCGACCTGGGCCTCGCCGAGTACGGCGTCGAGCTGGCCCGGGGCGGCTACGTCACGGTCGACCGGGTCTCCCGGACCAACGTCCCCGGCATCTACGCGGCCGGCGACTGCACGGGGGTGCTGCTGCTGGCCAGCGTGGCCGCCATGCAGGGCCGGATCGCCATGTGGCACGCGCTCGGCGAGGCGGTCCGGCCGCTGCGGCTGCGTACCGTCGCGGCGAACGTCTTCACCGACCCGGAGCTGGCCACCGTCGGCGTCTCGCAGGACGAGGTCGACGCCGGCAAGGTCCCGGCCCGCCAGGTGATGCTGCCGCTCTCCGGCAACGCCCGGGCGAAGATGGCCGACCTGGCCGACGGCTTCGTGAAGCTCTTCTGCCGGCCAGCCAGCGGCCAGGTGATCGGCGGGGTGGTGGTCGCGCCGAAGGCCAGCGAGCTGATCCTGCCGATCACCATGGCGGTGGAGAACAACCTCACCGTCAACGAGCTGGCCCAGACCATCACCATCTACCCGAGCCTGTCCGGCTCGATCACCGAGGCCGCCCGCCAGCTCATGCTCCACGAGCTGGAGTGAGCTCACGGTCCTGCGCAGGCGCCGCCAGCTCGGCGAGGTGGGGGTGTTCCCGGAGTCGGGGCACCGCCACCTCGCCGATCTGGTGGCGGAGCAGGGTGCCGGCGACCACCGCGAGCAGGGCGACCTCGGCGAGGATGAGCAGGCGCTCGGCGAGGCCGATCAGCACCCGGTCACCGGGGTAGGCGGACCAGACCATCGCCGCGGCCAGCACGAGACTGGTCAGGACGAGCCCGCGCACCCACCCGGCGGCCCGCCCGCCGAGCCGCCGGGCGAGCAGCCAACCGGCGACGGGCAGGGCCAGGAAGGCCACCACCGAGGCGTACCGGTGCACGTAGGCGGCGGCGTCCATGGGCAGCCCGGGCTCGTTGGTGGGCACCACGGCGGCGGCCATCAGGCCGGCCGACCAGGCCACCAGCAGCGCCCCCGCGAGCGGGCCGGCGCCGGCCCGGCGTAGCGCCGGCAGGAGGATGATCGTGGCCGCCGCGAGCACCGCCATGGCCGCGTCGATGACGCCGCCCCGGTCGGAGACGGCGAAGTCGCTGACGGTCAGCGACCAGGGGTTCAGGTTGTCGTTCACCTCGAGGTGACCGACGACGGCGAGCACCGCCGCCAGGGCGATCCCGCCGAGGGCCAGCAGACCACTGCTCCGGGTTCCAGACATGCCTCAGCCTGTCGCCGAAACCGCCCGAAACGGATCCGGGGCCACCACCCACTTCGATCCCGGGGTCGCCCCCTAGATGTATCCGATCGGCGATGCCGCAGGTGGTGGACTCAGGGCGATGGCTGGAGCTCGTTCCGGTGCCGGGTCGTCTCGGCGTCACGGAGGGCTCGGGTGGTGACCCGGGAGGCGAGCGGGAGCGCGGCGAGCGCGAGTCCGAGGGCCGCCGCGACGAAGGTGGCGCGGATCCCCAGGCCGCGTCCGAGCAGGCCGCCCGCGAGGGCACCGAGGGGGACCACACCCAGGACGATCAGGCGGTAGGCGGCGGTGACGCGGCCGAGGAGTTCGTCGGGGACCGCCGCCTGGCGCAGGGTGCTCACGACGATCTGGTTCAGCGAGGTGGCCACGGCGGCGCAGAACATGCCGGCGAGGGCGAGGGGTGTGTGGTGGCCCAGGCCGAGGATGGCGTAGCTGGCGGCCGGGGTGAGTGCGGCGAGCCAGGTGGTGGGGCCGCCACCGATGCGGGGCACGACGTGTTCGGCGAGCAGTGAGCCGACGATCGCACCGGCGGCGGGAACGGCGACGAACAGGCCGTAGCGCGACATGGGCAGCTGGTACGGGCCGGTGATCAGCAGGACGAGCACCCCGCCCGTGGCCGAGCCAAAGAAGTTGATCGCCGCCGAGATGAACGCGACCCGGCGCAGCAGGTCATGGCGCCAGAAGTGGGCCCATCCGGAGCGGATGTCCTGGGTGATGGTGGTCGGGGTCGCGCGGCGGCGCTCCTGTTCCTCGCCGGTGGGGCGCAGCGCGGGCAGCAGCAGAGCTGCCAGACCGGCCAGGGCGAACGCGGCCGCGCCGGTGTAGAAGGCCGCTGCTGCCGCCAGCGCGAACAACGCCGCGCCAGCCGGCGGACCGATGAAGGTGTTGATGACCGACTGGGTCGCGAACAACCGGCCGTTGGCGCGTTCGAGCTGCTCGCGGGGCAGGAGACGGGGCGGGATGGTCAGGGCGGCGTTGTCGACCATCGTCTCGGCGCAACCGGCCAGGAACACCGCGGCGTAGAGCAGTGCGACGTGGCGCCATCCGTTGGTCAGGGCCACGGCGAGCAGCGCGAAGCCGGCCGCGCGCAGCCAGTTGCCGGCGGTGAGGATCCGGCGTCGGTCCACCCGGTCGGCCAGCGCGCCGGCGGGAAGGGTGGCGATCAGCCAGGGCAGGAACTGCACCACCGTCATGCCGGCCACCACGAGCGGGTCACGGGTCAGCGTGGCGACGAGCAGCGGCGCCGCGGCCTGCAGCAGCCCGTCGGCGAGGTTCGAGGACGCTTGGGACGCCCACAGTGCGGCGAACGGTCCGCGTGGGGCGGCGGCAGGCACGATCGGTCTCCCGGTGGTGTTCTCATGGGTGATTGGCTGATTGGGGATGAGCATGCCAGGGGGGCGGTCTCACATGCAATACTGCCTTCAGCCATGAGAGGAGCTGCTGGTGAGGTTCGGCCACATCGCGGGCGACCGCATGCTCGACCTGGTGAACACCGTTGCCTGGCGCCTCGGCGGGCGCGAACGCATCGAGCACCTGAGGACCTTCTCCGACGTCGTCGACTGGTGCGTCGAGTCCGACCTGATCAGCCAAGAGGAGGCCGTGGCCCTGCGCGATCTCGCCGGCCGGGACGACGCCCGGGCCGAGCGGGAGCGGCGACAGGTCATCGAGGCGCGCGAGAGGGCCTACGCGGCTCTCTTCGAGGATGACCCCGAGGCCGCCGCGGGCCTCGCCGACATGTACCGGGCGGCGATAGCCGCGGCCGACCTGGCCCGCGCGGGCGACCGCTGGCAGTGGCGGGACCGGGAAACCGACCTCCGCCTGCCCCGCGACCGCATCGTCCGCGGGCTCGTGGCGCTCACCCAGCGCGACGACCTCGACCGCCTCCACCAGTGCGAGGACGTCAAGTGCGGCTGGGTCTATCTCGACACGTCACCGCGGCGGAACCGCCGATGGTGCAACACGAAGGACTGCGGCGACCGCAACCGCGCCCGCGCCTACTACGCCCGGCAGAAGGCGAAGACCCCCCGGCCCTGATTCATTCGATCATCAGGACGCGGCCGTCGGTTCCTCGACCGTCACCGCGGCCTCGGTGCGGGAGTGGCGGGCGCTGATCACCGTCATGGCCCAGCCCGCCGCCGCGAACCCGGCCGCCGCCGCCCCGCCGATCAGCAGCAGCCGCCACGCCGACTCGGTCAGCGCGGCGCCGCCGAGGTGACCCACCATCGTCCCGTACGCGGCCCAGCAGATGGCCGCGGCCGCCTCGTAGAGGACGAAGAGGCGGTAGGGGTAGCGGCTGCGCCCCGCCGAGAAGCAGGCCGCCATCCTGCCCCCGGGCACGAACCGGCAGAGCAGGATCACCAGCGGTCCCGGTTCGCGCAGCCCACGGGTGACGCGGGAGGCGGCCCGCCGGGCCCGTCCCGGGGTGGCGTGTTTCGGCTCGCGACGGGTCGGGGCGGTCCGCCCGAGCAGATAGCAGGCGAGGTCGCCGGCGAAGACGCCGAGCGCGCCGACCGCGATGGTCAGCGGCAGGCTGAGCCCGCCGTAGACGGTCAGTGCCCCGCTGGTGATCATGACGACCTGGGTCGGCACCACCGGCACGAAGGCGTCGGCGATCAGCAGCGTGAGCAGCACCGCGTACGCCCAGGTGGGCGACGCGACGTCAGAGATGAGTTCGGCCACGACCGCCACCTCGCCGGAGTTCCCCGTTGTACCGCACCGAGCCTGACGCCGTGTCCCGCGCCACCGCGAGCAGCCCTGCCCGGCGGTGACGGCCGACACCCGCAGGCCACTGGTGTTCAACGATGCGGCGACGCCGAATGTGACGACCCGCCGGGGTGCCGCCGAGCGCCGGTGCGGGCGGCGGATCGCCGATCCGCGGCGTACCGTTGTCCGCGCGCGGCTCCGGAGGCGTCGGGTCCCCCGTTCCCGACGGCCGGACCGCCGCGGGTCGCCGGCAGGTCCCGTGCCGGCGACCCGCCCCCACCGCACCGGCTCCGGGTGCGTCGCGAAATCCAGGTGCGTCCGCGGATTCTCCGCGCGTACCGTCGCCGCATGCGCAGCGCGGTGGTGACCACGACGCCGGGAATCCCCGGCGCGCCGCACTGACGTTTCCGTCGACGAGGCCCCGGGGCGATCCGCTCCGGGGCCTCGCGGCGTTCCGGGTCTGTTCGCCTCCGGGTCGTACCCGATCAAGGAGAGCGACATGATCGACCACCGCAGGCTCGGCCGGGACCTGGAGCTGTTCGTCTCGGACCCGCTGGCCGGCGCCGGGCTGCCGATCTGGCTGCCGGCCGGGGCCGCCGCCCGGCACGCCGTCGAGGAGTACGTGCGGGAGTTGGAGCGCCGGGCCGGCTACCGGCACGTCTACTCGCCGCCGCTGGGCAAACGGGAGCTGTTCGAGCTGTCCGGTCACCTCGGCTACTTCGCCGACGACATGTTCCCGCCCCTGCGGTTGAGCGCCGACGACGAGTTCGTGCTGCGCCCCGCGCTCTGCCCGCACCACGCGCTGGTCTTCCGCGCCCGGGGTCGCTCCTACCGGGAGCTGCCGCTGCGGATCGCGGAGATCGGCGGGATGTACCGGGCGGAGCGCTCCGGGGTGCTGGGCGGGCTGTCCCGGGTGCGGGCCATCTCGCTCAACGACGCCCACAACTTCTGCGCCCTGGAGCAGGTGGGCGACGAGGTGCGCGAGATCCTCCGGCTGATCCGGGAGGCGCACGCGGCGCTCGGCGTCCGGCCGGCCGGGTTCCGGCTGTCGCTGCGCGGGCCGGGGGAGAAGTACGTGGGCGACGACGCCGACTGGGCGCGGGCCGAGGAGCTGCTCCGCGCCGCGCTCGACGGGGTCGACCACCACGAGGGCCCGGGCGAGGCCGCCTTCTACGGCCCGAAGATCGATATTCAGGTCGTGGACGCGGCCGGCCGGGAGTCGACCATCTCCACCGTCCAGCTCGACTTCGACAAGCCGGAGCGGTTCGACCTGTCGTACACCGACGCGGGCGGGCGCCGGAAGCGACCGGTCATGGTGCACCGGAGCCTGGTCGGCAGCATGGAGCGGCTCTTCGCGTACCTCATCGAGGTGCACGCGGGCGCCTTCCCGGCCTGGTACGCCCCGGTGCAGCTGGTGCTGCTGCCGGTGGACGACGGGCAGTCCGGCGCGGCCGTCGACCTGTGCCGCCGGGCCGAGGCGGCCGGGCTGCGCGCCGAGGTCGACCTGGCCGGCTCGCTGGGCGCCCGGATCCGTGACGCGGCCCGCCGGAAGGTCCCGTACGTCGGGGTGATCGGTCCCCGGGAGGCGGCCGAGGGCGGGGTCTCGCTGCGCCTGCGTGACGGGCGCGGGCTCGACCCGATGCCGGCGGCCGACACGCTGGCGCTGGTCGGCGGCGTGGTGGCCGCCCGCTCGGCCGACCTGCTCCCGCCGGCCTGACCGCCGACGGGTCGCTCCGGCCGGGTCGCCCCTCGTGGCGTCCACGTCAGCGCCCGGCCGGCGCGGCCGCCGGCTTTCCGGGTGGTCCGCCGCCGGGTCGTCCGGGTGGTCCGCCGCCGGGCCGTCCGGGCGGTCCGCCGGCCGGCAGCGGCGCGGCAGCCTCCTCGTCGACCACCGCCGCGCGGAACTGCGACCGGTACAGCTGGGCGTAGGGGCCGTTCGCGGCGACCAGTTCGTCGTGCGTGCCCTGCTCGACGATCCGGCCCTGGTCCATCATGAGGATCAGGTCGGCGTCGCGGATGGTGGAGAGCCGGTGCGCGATGACGAAGCTGGTCCGCTCGGTGCGCAGCGCCGCCATGGCCCGCTGGAGCAGCACCTCGGTGCGGGTGTCGACCGAGCTGGTCGCCTCGTCGAGGATGAGCAGCGACGGCTCGGCGAGGAACGCCCGGGCGATGGTGATGAGCTGCTTCTCACCGGCGCTGACGTTGCTGCCCTCCTCGTCGATCACGGTGTCGTAGCCGTCGGGGAGGCTGCGCACGAACCGGTCCACGAAGGTGGCCCGGGACGCGGCCAGGATCTCCTCCTCGGTGGCGGTCGGCCGCCCGTACGCGATGTTGTCCCGGATCGTGCCGCCGAAGAGCCAGGTGTCCTGGAGCACCATGCCGATCCGGCCGCGCAGCTCGTCCCGGCGCAGGGAGCTGATGTCCACCCCGTCCAGCGTGATCCGGCCGGCGTCCAGCTCGTAGAACCGCATGATCAGGTTGACCAGCGTGGTCTTGCCGGCGCCGGTCGGGCCGACGATGGCCACCGTGTGACCGGGCTCGGCCACCAGCGAGAGGTCGTCGATCAGCGGCTTGTCCGGGTCGTACCGGAAGGAGACGTGCTCGAACTCGACCCGGCCGGTGACCCGGGGCGGCGCGGGCCGGTCCGGTGCCTGCTCCTCGGCGTCGAGCACCTCGAAGACCCGCTCGGACGAGGCCACCCCGGACTGGAGCAGGTTGGCCATCGACGCGATCTGGGTGAGCGGCTGGGTGAACTGCCGCGAGTACTGGATGAACGCCTGCACGTCGCCCAGGCTCATCGAACCGGAGGCCACCCGGAGCCCGCCGACCACGGCGATCGCCACGTAGCTGAGGTTTCCCACGAACATCATCGCCGGCATGATGATCCCGGAGATGAACTGGGCCCCGAAGCTGGCCCGGAACAGCTCCTCGTTCTTGGCCGCGAAGGCGGCCTGCGCCTCGCGCTGCCGCCCGAAGACCTTGACCAGCTCGTGGCCGGTGTACGTCTCCTCGATCAGGCCGTTCAGCTCGCCGGTGTGCCGCCACTGGGCGATGAACCGGCGCTGCGACCGCTTGGCGATCTGCTGGGTGACCACCACCGACAGCGGCACCGCCACCAGGGCGACGAGGGCCAGCAGCGGCGAGATCCAGACCATCATGGCCAGCACGCCGACCACGGTGAGCAGCGCGCTGAGCAGCTGGCTGAGCGTCTGCGACAGGGTCTGCGAGATGTTGTCGATGTCGTTGGTGACCCGGCTCAGCAGCTCGCCGCGGGGCTGCTTGTCGAAGTAGGGCAGCGGCAGCCGGTTGAGCTTCTCCTCCACCTCGGCGCGCAGCCGCAGCACGGTGCGCTGCACCACCCCGTTGAGCAGCCAACCCTGCCACCACATCAGCAGGCTGGCGCCCAGGTAGAGGGCGAGCGCCAGGGTGATGGTGCGGGCCAACGCCGGGAAGTCGATGCCCGCTCCGGGCACGACGTCCATCCGGGCCAGCATGTCGGCGAAGTTGTCGTTGCCGGCGGCCCGGGCCGCCGCCACCGCCTGCTCCTGGGTGGTGCCGGCGGGAATCTGGCGACCCACCACCCCGGCGAAGATGAGGTCGGTGGCGTGCCCGAGGATTTTCGGCCCGATCACGCTCGCCCCGACGCTGGCCACCGCCAGGGTGATGATCGCGGTCAGCGAGAACCGGTGCGGCCGGAGGCGGCCCAGCAACCGGCGGGCGGACGGCCCGAAGTTCATCGACTTCTCCGCCGGCATGGCGGCGCCCATCCACGGCGGACCGCCGCCGCCGCGCCGGGCGGCCGCCGCGGGCAGCCGCTGCGGCGGCCCCCCGTCGGCCTTCGCCTCCGGCGCCGGCTTCTGCCCGGGTACGGGGGTCACGCGGTCACCTCCGCGGTCTGCTGGGACGCCACGATCTCGGCGTACGTCGGGCAGGTCACCAGCAGGTCGTCATGTCGTCCCATCCCGACGACGCCCCCGTCCTCGAGCACGATGATCTGGTCGGCGTCGACGATCGTGGACACGCGCTGCGCCACGATCACCACCACCGCGTCCGCGGTGACCGGCCTCAGCGCGGCCCGCAGCCGGGCGTCCGTGCCGAGGTCGAGCGCGGAGAAGGAGTCGTCGAAGAGGTAGATCTCCGGCTGGCGGACCAGCGCGCGGGCGATCGCGAGCCGTTGTCGCTGGCCGCCGGAGACGTTGGTGCCGCCCTGCGCGATCGGCGCCTCCAGGCCGCCCGGCATCTCCGCGACGAAGTCGCGGGCCTGGGCGATCTCCAGCGCCGACCACAGTTCGGCGTCGGTCGCGTCCGGGTTGCCGTAGCGGAGGTTGCTCGCGACGGTGCCGCTGAACAGGTACGGCCGCTGCGGCACCAGCCCGATCCGGCGCCACACCTCGTCGGGCTCCAGCAGCCGCACGTCCACCCCGTCGACCAGCACGGCACCGGCGGTCGGGTCGACCAGCCGGGGAATCAGGGTGAGCAGGGTCGTCTTGCCGGCTCCGGTGGAGCCGATGATGGCCGTGGTCCGGCCGGGGCGGGCCTGGAACGAGATGTCGTGCAGCACCGGCGCGCTCGCCCCGGGGTACTGGAAGGCGACCCGGCGGAACTCCAGCTCGGCGCGGCGGGTCATGGCGATCATCGGTTCGACCGGCGGCACCACCGACGAGTCGGTGTCCAGCACCTCGACGATCCGTTCGGCGCAGACCGCCGCGCGGGGCACCATCATCAGCATGAAGGTGGCCATCATGACGGCCATGAGGATCTGCATCAGGTACTGCAGGAAGGCGGTGAGCGCGCCGACCTGGATCTGACCGGAGTCCACCCGTTCCGCGCCGAACCACAGCACCGCGACGCTGGAGACGTTCAGCACCAGCATGACCACCGGGAAGATCAGGGCCTGGAGCCGGCCGATCCGCAGGGCGGTCGCGGTGAGGTCGGTGTTCGCCACCCGGAAGCGCTCGGTCTCGTACGGCTCGCGGACGAAGGCCCGGACCACCCGGATGCCGGTGATCTGCTCGCGCAGCACCCGGTTGACCGTGTCGATCCGTGTCTGCATGAGCCGGAAGCCCGGGACCATCCGCCGGGTGATCAGGCCGAGCGTGATCGCCAGGACCGGCACGCAGACCAGCATCAGCCAGGAGAGCCCCACGTCCTCCTGGAGCGCCATCACCACGCCGCCGACGCTCATGATCGGCGCGGCGACCAGCATGGTGCAGCTCATCAACACCAGCATCTGCACCTGCTGGACGTCGTTGGTGTTCCGGGTGATCAGCGAGGGCGCCCCGAACCGGGCCACCTCGCGGGCCGAGAAGCTGTTGACGTGCGCGAAGATGCCGGCCCGGACGTCCCGGCCGAAACCCATGGCGGTCTTCGCGCCCAGGTAGACGGCGACGATCGAGCAGGCGATCTGGAGCAGGCTGACGAGCAGCATCCAGCCGCCCGTACGCATGATCTGGTCGGTGTCGCCGAGGGCCACGCCCCGGTCGATGATGTCGGCGTTGAGGCTCGGCAGGTAGAGCGACGCCATCGTGCCGACGAACTGGAAGGCCACCACCGCGGCCAGCAACCGCCGGTACGGGCGCAGGTGGGTACGGAGCAGGCGGATCAGCACGGACGGCTCCCCGATGGGTCTTCGGTGTCGGACTCGCTGTTCCGGTTCAACCGGCGAAGGTCCCCATCGGACATGCTCGTGATGATTTCCGTGAGGAACTCCCGGATCACCGCCTGCTTCGCCGGGTCCGCGTCGACCGAGGTCAGCGGCCGGTTGCTGTGGATCAGGTCGATGATGGCGAGGGCGTGCTCTCGGCCCTTGTCGGTCAGGCTGAGCTGCACGCTGCGCCGGTCGTCGGGGTCCCGCCGCCGGGCCACGAAGTCGTCGCGCTCCAGGGTGTCGACGATGCCGGTGAGGGTGGCCGGCCGGACGAAGCACCGCTCCGCCATCTCCCGGTGGCTGCTGTCGCCGGCCCGCAGCAGGACGAGCAGCACCCGCATGCCGGCGGAGGTGAGCCCGTGGTGTTCCGCGAGGTAGCGGCCCCAGTGCTGCTCGACGATGTGCCCGGCGATCGAGACGAGCCGGCCGAGCGGCGCGTGCTGGAGCGCGTCGGGGAAGCGGACGAGCGGTCCCATGTTCACGGGCGTCAGGTTAGCCCCCGAACCATCAGGCCCCAAACTATTTACGCCGTCAGCCGAACACCGCCAGGGCGGCGGCGAAGAGTGCCTGGAGCGCCGTCGGGGGTGCCGAGCCATCTTGTCAATGGCAAGTTAGAGTGGTGTCCATGAGCCAGTCCCGCGCGTACCACCACGGCGACCTGCGCCGCGCCCTGCTCGACGCGGCGGTGGAGGTGATGGCCGAGTCCGGCCCGACCGCGCTGAGCCTTCGCGACCTGGCCCGCCGGGCCGGCGTCTCGCACGCCGCGCCCGCCCACCACTTCGGCGACAAGGCCGGGCTGCTCACGGCGCTCGCCGCGCAGGGCTTCGAGCTGCTGGCCGAGGCGCTGCGCGACGCCGGCGACGACCTCATCGACACCGGTGTGGCGTACGTGGGGTTCGCGGTCCGGCGCCGGGCGCACTTCGAGGTGATGTTCCGCCCCGACCTCTACCGGGCCGACGACCCCGAGGTGGTAGCCGCCCGGACCCGGGCCGGCGAGCTGCTGCGCTCCGGCGTGGCCCGGCGCACCGGCCGGGGGCCGGACGTCGACGCGCTGGCGGCCTGGTCGATCGTGCACGGCTTCGCCACGCTCTGGCTCTCCGGCGCCCTGCCGCCCCGGGTCGGCCCGGACCCGGAGGCCGCCGCCCGCACCGTGATCAGCCGGCTCTTCCCCTGACGGGGCCGGGCCCCTCGGCGCGGGACCCGGCCCCCGGGATCACCAGCTCGTCGGCAGCGGCATGCCCTCGGTGTAGCCGGCGGTGCTCTGCACGCCCACCAGGGCCCGCTCGTGGAACTCCTCCAGGTTGCGCGCGCCCGCGTAGGTGAACGCGCTACGCACCCCGGAGATGATCTCGTCGATCAGGTCCTCGACGCCCGGCCGGGCCGGGTCCAGGTACATCCGGGCCGAGGAGATGCCCTCCTCGAAGATCGCCTTCCGGGCCCGGTCGAACGCGCTGTCCTCGGCGGTCCGGGCGCTCACCGCGCGCGCCGAGGCCATGCCGAAGCTCTCCTTGTAGCGCCGGCCGTCGGCGTCGGTGTAGAGGTCGCCGGGGGACTCGTAGGTGCCGGCGAACCAGGAGCCGATCATGACGTTCGAGGCGCCGGCCGCGAGCGCCAGCGCCACGTCCCGCGGGTGACGGACGCCGCCGTCGGCCCACACGTGCCGGCCCAGGGAGCGGGCCGCCGCGGCGCAGTCGAGCACCGCGGAGAACTGTGGGCGGCCCACGCCGGTCATCATCCGGGTGGTGCACATGGCGCCCGGCCCGACGCCGACCTTGATGATGTCGGCGCCCGCCTCGACCAGGTCGCGTACGCCGTCCGCCGTGACCACGTTGCCCGCCGCCACCGGAACCCCGGGGTCGAGCTTGCGGACCATCCGCAGCGCCGAGATCATCCGCTCCTGGTGCCCGTGCGCGGTGTCCACCACGAGGGTGTCCACCCCGGCCTCCAGCAGGGCGGCCGCCTTGCCGGTCACGTCGCCGTTGATGCCCACCGCCGCGGCGACGCGCAGCCGGCCCCGGTCGTCCACGGCCGGCTTGTAGAGCGTGGCGCGCAGCGCGCCCGACCGGGTCAGCACCCCGACCAGGCGACCCTCGGCGTCCACCACCGGGGCGAGCCGCCGCCGGCCCGCCGAGAGCCGGTCGAAGCCGGTGCGCGGGTCCGCGTCCGCCGGCACGGTGTGCAGATCGGTCGACATCACGTGCCGGAGCTGGGCGAAGCGGTCCACCCCGACCGTGTCCGCCTCGGTGACCACGCCCAGCGGGCGGCCGGCCTCGTCCACCACGACCACGGCGCCGTGGGACCGCTTCGGCAGCAGGTGGATGGCGTCGCCGACGGTGTCCGTGGGGCCGAGCGTGATCGCGGTGTCGTGCACCAGGTGCCGCTGCTTGACCCAGGCGACGACGTTCGCCACCACCTCGATCGGGATGTCCTGCGGGATGACCGCGATGGCACCGCGCCGGGCCACCGTCTCGGCCATCCGCCGGCCGGCCACCGCGGTCATGTTCGACACGACCAGCGGGATGGTGGTGCCCGTGCCGTCGGCCGCGGCCAGGTCGACGTCGAGCCGGGAGCCCACCTCGGAACGGTTGGGCGCCATGAAGACGTCGTTGTAGGTCAGGTCGTGCGCGGGAACCGCGCCATGAAGGAACCGCACCCGGCCATCATTCCTGCTCGCGGTCGGTCCCGCCGCCGCTGGTGGCCCAAACCACCCCGGCCGGCGGGACCGCCACCCGCCGTCAGGAGATGGTGCAGATGGCCGCGCCGGCCGTGATCACCGCGCCGACCTCGGCGGACAGGCCGCTGACCGTGCCGGCCTTGTGGGCGTGCAGGGGCTGCTCCATCTTCATGGCCTCCAGGACCACCACCAGGTCGCCCTCGGCCACGGTGTCCCCGTCCGCCACGGCGATCTTGACGATGGTGCCCTGCATGGGCGAGGTGAGCGCGTCGCCGCCGACCGCGGCGCCGGCCTTGGCGCCGCCGCCCCGGCGGGCCGGCTTCTTCCCGGTGGGCGCGGCGGTCGCCGTACCCGCGCCGAGGCCGGCCGGGAGGCTGACCTCCAGCCGCTTGCCGCCCACCTCGACCACGACGGTCTCGCGCTCGGCCGGGCCCTCGACGGCGCCGGCGGGAGCGGTGAAGGCCGGGACCGTGTTGTGCCACTCCGTCTCGATCCACCGGGTGTGCACGGTGAACGGCTCGGCCGCGAACGCCTCGTCGCGGACCACCAGGCGGTGGAAGGGCAGCGCGGTGGCCATGCCCTCGACGACCATCTCGTCCAGCGCGCGGCGGGCCCGCTCCAGCGCCTCGGTGCGGGTCTCGCCGATGATGATCACCTTGGCCAGCAGCGAGTCGAAGTTGCCGCCGATCACGTCGCCGGCCGAGACGCCGGTGTCCACCCGCACACCCGGGCCGGTGGGCAGCCGCAGCGCCGTGATGGTGCCCGGGGCCGGCAGGAAGTTGCGGCCCGGGTCCTCGCCGTTGATCCGGAACTCGATGGCGTGCCCGCGCGGCGTCGGGTCCTCGGTGAACCGCAGCTTCTCGCCGTCGGCGATGCGGAACTGCTCACGGACCAGGTCGATGCCGGCGGTCTCCTCGGTCACCGGGTGCTCCACCTGGAGCCGGGTGTTGACCTCCAGGAAGGAGATGATGCCGTCGGCGCCGACCAGGTATTCCACCGTGCCGGCGCCGTGGTAGCCGGCCTCCCGGCAGATCGCCTTGGCGCTGTCGTGGATCTGCCGGCGCTGGGCCTCGGTGAGGAACGGCGCCGGGGCCTCCTCGACCAGCTTCTGGTGCCGGCGCTGGAGCGAGCAGTCGCGGGTGCCCACCACGATCACGTTGCCGTGCTGGTCGGCCAGGACCTGCGCCTCGACGTGGCGGGGCTGGTCCAGGTAGCGCTCGACGAAGCACTCGCCCCGGCCGAACGCGGCGACCGCCTCGCGGGTGGCCGACTCGAACAGGTGCGGGATCTCCTCCATGGTGCGGGCCACCTTGAGGCCGCGCCCGCCGCCGCCGAAGGCCGCCTTGATGGCGACCGGCAGGCCGTGGTCGACGGCGAAGGCCATCACCTCGTCGGCGTTGCCGACCGGGTCCGGGGTGCCGGGGACCAGGGGCGCGCCGGCCCGCTGGGCGATGTGCCGGGCGGTCACCTTGTCGCCCAGGTCGCGGATCGCCTGCGGGGTGGGGCCGATCCAGGTCAGCCCGGCGTCGATGACGGCCTGGGCGAAGTCGGCGTTCTCGGAGAGGAAGCCGTAGCCGGGGTGCACCGCGTCGGCGCCGGCCGTGGCGGCCACGTGGATCAGCTTGTCGATCCGCAGGTAGCTGTCGGCCGCCGTGTCGCCGCCCAGGGCGTACGCCTCGTCGGCGAGGGTGGCGTGCAGGGCGTCCCGGTCGGAGTCCGCGTAGACGGCGACGCTCGCCAGGCCGGCGTCGCGGCAGGCGCGGATGACGCGGACGGCGATCTCGCCGCGGTTGGCGATGAGTACCTTGCGCACCTTGGTGGCTCCTCCCGAGGTCGTTGCCGGGAGTGTATCGGCCGGGGGATTCGGCCCTAACGATCGCTCAGTGTGGGATGCCGCACTGTAGTCAAATTTGGCTATTACGCTTGTCCGGTGTCGGCAACACGGATGATGATTCTGGGCCTGGTGCGGTGGATGCAGCCGGTGCACGGCTACGACGTACGCCGCGAGCTGCTGAGCTGGAGCGCGGACAAGTGGGCCAACGTGCAACCCGGTTCGATCTACCACGCCCTGCGCAAGCTCACCGACGAGGGCCTGCTCCGGACCGTCTCCGTCGAGCAGGTCGGCGCCCGCCCCGCCCGCACCACCTACGAGGTGACGCCGAAGGGGGACGAGGAGTTCGAGACCCTGCTGCGGGCGCAGTGGTGGCAACTCAACGAACCGCCCGACCCGTTCGTGGCGGCCTTCTCGTTCCTGCCGGCCATGCCGCGCGACGAGGCGGCGGCGGCGCTGCGCAACCGGGCGAACCTCATCCGCGCCGGCGTCGAGTCGATGCGCGCCTCGCTGGACTCGGACTGGGTGCGCAACCGCAAGCCGGTGCACGTCGGCTGGATGTTCGAGCTCTGGCTGGCGCGGGCCGAGGCCGACATGGCCTGGTGCGAGCGGATCGCCGAGCGGATCGAGTCCGGAGTGTCGTACCTGCCTGCTGGGCTGGAGCAGGCCGAGGGATGGTCCGGCTGGACGGCCGGCGCTCCTGACGCGGAATAATCAACGTTGACCACAAGAGTTATATCGCGTTAGTCTCTGCGCGAGCCGTGGGGAAGCCGTGCGTCCTCCTCGCGGACCATCGGCGGCCGGTCGTGTCCGGCCCGGAGGACCAGGAGCAGACATGATCGAGACCAGGGGGCTGCGGAAGTCGTTCCGCTCCCGCGCGGGTCGCGAGACGAAGACCGTGGACGCGGTCCGTGGCGTCAACCTCGAGGTGGCCGAGGGGGAGATCTTCGGTTTCCTCGGCCCCAACGGCGCCGGCAAGACCACCACCCTGCGGATGCTCGCCACCCTCATCGAGCCGGACGGCGGCGAGGCCACCATCGCGGGCGCCGACCTGCGCAAGGACCCGGCCGAGGTGCGCCGGCGCATCGGCTACGTGGCCCAGGGCGGCAGCACCTGGGACGAGTCCACCGCCCGGGAAGAGCTGGTGCTGCACGCCCGGCTCTACGGCATCGGCAAGGCCGACGCGCACCGCCGCGCCACCCGCGCCCTGGACGCCTTCCAGCTCAGCGAGTACGCCGACCGCAAGTGCAAGACCTACTCCGGCGGCCAGCGCCGGCGGGTCGAGATCGCGCTCGGCATCATCCACGAACCGAAGATCGTCTTCCTGGACGAGCCGACCACCGGCCTCGACCCGCAGAGCCGGGCGCACATGTGGGACGAGATCCGCCGGCTGCGCAGCGAGGGCATGACCGTCTTCATCACGACGCACTACCTCGACGAGGCCGACGCGCTCTGCGACCGGATCGCGATCATGGATCACGGCGAGGTGGTCGCGGAGGGCACCCCGGCCGAGCTGAAGCGCGAGATCTCCGGCGAGGTGGTGCTGGTCGGCCTCGACGCCGCCACCACACCGCACGCCGCCGAACTGCTCGACACCGAGGCGTACGTCAGCAAGCTGGAGACCGCCGACGAGGGCGGCCTGCGCCTCTACGTCGAGGAGGGCGCCACCGCCATCCCGCAGGTGCTGCGCCGCCTCGACCACGCCGGGCTGGAGCTGCGCTCGATCGAGCTGCACCGCCCCAGCCTCGACGACGTCTTCCTCACCAAGACCGGCCGCTCGCTGCGCGAGTCCTGAGCATCGGGAGCACTGTCATGAAACTCGCCCGCGACACCTGGCTGATCTTCCAGCGGCAGATCCAGCTGCTGCTGCGCAACCCCGTGTGGGTCTTCGTCGGCGTCTTCCAGCCGGTGATGTACCTGCTGCTCTTCGCCCCGCTGCTCAAGCCGGCGCTCAACGCGCCGACCCAGGCCGCCGCGTACAAGATCTTCGTGCCCGGCCTGCTCGTGCTGCTGGCCATCTTCGGTGGCCTGTTCCAGGGCTTCGGCCTGATCGCCGAGCTGCGCGCCGGGGTCATCGAGCGGTCCCGGGTCACCCCGGTCAGCCGCCTCGCCCTGCTGCTCGGCCGCTCGCTGCGGGACGTGGTCTCGCTGGTCGCGCAGGCGGTCATCATCACCCTGCTGGCGCTCCTGTTCGACCTGCGCGTCTTCATCGGCTACCTGCTGCTCGCGTACCTGATGCTGGCCCTCATCGCGCTCATGACCTCGGCCGTCTCCTACGGCGTCGCACTCAAGGTCAAGAGCGAGGACGCGCTGGCCCCCCTCATGAACACCGTGGCCCAGCCGGTGCTGCTGCTCTCCGGCATCCTGCTGCCGCTGACCTTCGCCCCCGGTTGGCTCCAGGGCGTCGCCAAGTGGAACCCGTTCTCCTGGTCGGTCGACGGCGTCCGGGCGCTCTTCGCCGGTGACCTGAGCAACGACAAGGTCTGGCAGGGCCTCACGATCGTCGCGGTGCTCGCCGTCGCGGGCGTGTTCTGGGCGGCGCGGCAGTTCGCGCGCAGCGTCCGCTGACCCGACGAGAGCTGCCTCTCACCTGGGCGGGGTGCCGGCCGGCCGCAAGTACCGTAAGGCCGGTGCCCCGCCTCACCCGTGACCGGACGACCTGGCTGACCTACGCCCAACTGGGACTGTGGGGCTTCTTCCTCTACGGGTTCGGTCCGATCGTCCCGCTGCTCCGCGACGAGCAGGGCACCAGCGCCGCCGTCGCCGGCCTGCACAGCACCGGGATCGCCGTCGGAGCGCTGGCCGGCGGGGCGCTCTTCGCGCCCGCCGCCCGCCGCCTCGGCCGCGGCCCGGCCATCTGGCTCGGCCTCGCCGGCGTGGCCGCCGGCGTCACCGCCCTCGGCCTGCTCCACCCGCTGCCCGCCACCATCGCCGCCGTCGCGGTGATCGCCACCTTCGGCATGATGGTGATCAGCGGAGTCAGCGTCGTGATCACCGCCCACCACGGGTCCGCCGCACCCGCCGCGCTCACCGAGGCCAACGCCGCCTGCGCCGGCATGGGCATCCTCGCGCCGCTGGTCATCGGCGCGACCGTGGACGCCGGCCTCGGCTGGCGGCCGGCGATGGCCGCCGAGGTCGGGCTGATCACCCTGGTCGCCCTCGCCGCCCTGACCTTCCGGGTACGCCTGCCGAAAACCGCCCCCGCTACCGCGGCTGCCGCCAACCCGTCCACCTCGCCGCCCGCTCCCTCCGCGCGGCCGATCTTGGACACTTACCGTTCGCCGCGAACGGAAACTGTCCAAGATCCCGCCCGTGGGGCGCCTGGGCCCGCCGTTTCGGGGCGGCTGCCGCGGGCCTACTGGATCGCGTGGGTGCTCATGTCGGTCACCGGGTCGATCGAGGTCTGCCTGTCGCTCTGGACCGCGGACGTGCTCCGTACCCACGCCGGCCTCGACGCCGGCGGAGCGTCGGCGGCCGTCGCGGCGATCGTCTGCGGCATGTTCGCCGGTCGGCTGGCCGGTGGCCGGCTCGCGCTGCGCTGGCCGCCGGTGCCGCTGCTGCTCGCCGCGCTGGGCGTCTCCCTGGCCGGGTTCGCGCTGTTCTGGTCCGCCCCGGTCGGCTGGCTGGCCGTGACCGGCCTGGTCGTGCTCGGGCTGGGCAACGCCCTGCACTACCCCCTGGCGATCTCCATCGCCCTCGCCGCCGCCGGACCGGCCGCGGACAAGGCGGCCGGCTGGGCGTCGTACTCGATGGGAGTGGGCTTCGGGATCGCCCCCGTCGCGCTCGGCTGGGTGGCCGACGGCGTCGGCCCGCACCTGGCCTTCCTGCTCCTGCCCGGCTTCATCGCCGCCGCCATGCTGCTCACCGTGCGCCTCGGCCGCGCCCTGCGCGTGCCCTCACCCGCCGACGACCGCACCCCGGCCCCCGCCGCGACCTCTTGATCGACTCCAGCTCGGCGACGTGGCGGTGTCCGAGCCTGCTGGACACCGCCACGTCGGCGTGCTGGTTCAGAGCACCCGGGCCAGGGTCACGCCGTCGGCGATGGGGAGCATGACGACCTCGACACGGACGTCGGCGAGGATCTCGTCGTTGAAGGCGGCGATCGCCCGGTCGTCGGCGTTCTGCGGGGCGAGCACCCGCCCGCCGCGCAGCGTGTTGTCCACCGCGATCACCGCACCCGGACGCATCCGGGGCACCAGTTCGTCCCAGTAGACCGGGTAGCCGACCTTGTCGGCGTCGATGAACGCGAAGTCCAGGTAGCGCTCCTGCGGCAACTCCCGGAGGGTGTCCCGGGCCGGACCGATCCGCAGCTCGATCCGGTCCTGCACACCCGCGCGGGTCCAGTACCGCCGGGCCACGCCGGTGTACTCCTCGGAGATGTCGAAGCAGGTCAGGCGACCGCCCTCGGCGAGGCCCCGGGCGATGGCCAGCGAGGACAGCCCGGTGAACGTGCCCACCTCCACCGCCTGCCGGACACCGAGCAGCCGGGTCAGGAAGGTCAGGAACGCGGCCTGCTCCGGCGCGACCTGCATGTCCGCCTGGGCGGGAAGGGCGGTGCGGGTCTCCTCGGCCAGCTCCCGGACGATCTCGTCGGGGGCGGATCCGTGCGCCACGAGGTACGCGTGGAGTTCCGGGGTCAGCGGCAACGGCTTCGTGCTCATGGTCGGACGTTAGCCGAGATGTTCGATTTCCTGGCCCCCCGGCGCGACCTTCGTCCACAGGTCGGTGATGTTCAGGCCCAACTCGGCGAGGAGACCGCGCAGCAGCGGCAGGGAGAGCCCCACCACCGTGCCCGGGTCGCCCTCGATGCCGGTCAGGAACGCCCCACCCAGCCCGTCGATGGTGAACGCCCCGGCCACAGCCAGCGGCTCACCCGTCGCCACGTACGCGGCGACCTCCGCATCGCTGATGTCGGCGAAGTGCACAGTGGTCGAGGCGACCCCCTCCGCGCGCGCCTCGTGCACCGCGTCGAGCAGGCAGTGGCCCGTGTGCAGCACCCCGCTGCGCCCGCGCATCCGCTGCCACCGCCGGGTAGCGTCCGCCGCGTCCGCCGGCTTGCCCAGAATCTCCCCGTCGAACGCCAGCACCGAGTCGCAGCCGAGCACCAGCGTCCGCTCGTCCGCGTCGGGGCGCAGCCGGCCCCGCACCGCCTGCGCCTTCAGCCGGGCCAGCTCCAGGCACAGATCCTCGGCGCGGTCGCTGACCACCTGCGACTCGTCGACGCCGCTGACCAGCACGTCGGGCTCGATCCCGGCGGCCTGGAGCAACTTGCGGCGGGCGGGACTCTGCGAGGCGAGCACGAGGCGCAGCGGAACGGAGGTCGACATCCCACCGACGCTACCGGCTGATCCGCGGCGGCGGGTCGTCACCACGTCGGCGGCGGCGCCAGACCAGGTAACCACCGCCGGCCGCCAGCAGCACGCCCAGCGTCACCAGGCCGCGGGCGGTGGAGTTGCCGTCGTTCTCCTCCTCGGCCGCGGTCGCCGGGGGCGCGGTGACCGACGGCGTTTCGAAACCGAGTGGGGGGACGTCGGCGGTGAGGGCGGCGACCAGGTCTATGACGCCGAAGCCGTACTCGTCGTCGCGGCCTGGTGGACCCTTGTCGATCGCGGTGGCAGTCAGGCGGTGGGCGACCTCTTGCGCGGGGAGGTTGGGGTACTTGGAACGGATCAGTGCAGCGGCACCGGCCACGATGGCAGTGGCACTTGAGGTGCCGGTTCCCTTCGAGTACTTGCCTCCGTAGCTGGTGCTGTAGATGTCGACGGCAGGAGCTACGAGGTCGACCTCAGGACCCGAGACTGAAACGGTTGCGTGCTCGCCTAGACGATTAGTGCCTCCAACTGCAATGACTCCCTGCTCCGTGGCGGGATAGCCGACGTAGGAGTCCTCAGGCGCATTTCCCGCAGCCGCAACCAACACTACATCCGCGGATATAGCAGCCTTGACTGCTTGGATCAGCTCAGGGCTTGATCCTCCGCTGCTGGGCACGCAGAGCACATCGGCGCCGTTTGCGACTGCATAGTTTATGGCGGCTGCCAGATCATCTGCTGCCCCCATATTGTCGGCCCCAGACGATTGGATCGGTAGAATTTCAGCTTTGGGGGCAATTCCCAGAGCACCCGTTCCATCGCTCTGGCCATGCGCGGCGATTAGACCAGCCATGCTCGTTCCATGGCTGTTTGCATCCCTGCGTCCGTCACCAGACTCGCCAGGGATAGTCGTTGTGCCGACCAGCAAGTTCTTCCGGAGGTCTGGGTGTGGATCGACTCCGGTATCGGCGACGGCTACTACCACGCCCTCGCCTCGGCTTATCTGGTTCGCCTCGCTCACTTTCAGGTAACCGAGGTGCCATTGGTCGTCCCGGATGCGTGCAGCCGCACCAGGGCTGGCCCCACTAATAATGGGAAGATTGAGCGAGGCTGTGCCGGAAAGTATCAGCGTTCCGATTGCAAGAGTAAGTCCTGCTCTCACCGGTCGAAGCCAATTGCCGGACCGGGATTGATTGGGCCATCCTCCTCGGGCGGCAACATCACTGGGCTAACACCCTGCTCCGTCTCCCAGGGATTGTTGGGGTCCCAGGTTCTAGTGTCCTCCGCCTCTCTTTCACACCGACGGTTCGGGTTGTGGCTACCGCCTGCCGGAGGGGAGCCACCGATCGGGAAAGGGCCATTCGCTCCGTTGAATTGCGCGGCCCGTCTGCCACCCGGCCTGGAACCGGCGGCGCCGCTTGGCGCAGTGCCGGCACCGCCTCCGCCGATGACGCCGCCAATCGGGTTGATGCGGCGTGGGGACCCCGAGCCGATTGGTTGGCTAATGCCCCCACCAGGTAGACCTCCGATCATGCCGCTGGGCGGCAACGGCCGAGAGGTGCCTGGCTGCGTCAAGCGAGGAGACGCGTTTTGTGGCTCATTTATTCGAAGGTTGGGCGGGGCGGTCGGACCTTCGATGCGAGCCGGAGGAGTTCTTCCGATGCCCGTGGTTGGAGGAAAGGCGGATTGTGAAGCAGCGCCAGGTGTCGGGCCCGGCGATGCAGTGCTGGGCAGGCTTGACTGAGGCGGTGCCGGAGCAAGCCCCGGGCCAGCCCCGCCTAGTACTGGCCCGGCCCCTACCGCTGGGGGGTTCGGGGGCGTCACGGGCGAGGCTGCCGGACTAGAAGCCGTTGCAGGCCGCGTGGGAGAGAGGTTGCCTCCCGACGATGCGACAGGCATAGGGATGACCGGAGGGATCAGAGGCGGGGCTTCGCGGTACACATCTGGGTCGTTCGTCTGGCGGCCTGGTCGAATTGGTGCTGGTGGGCGTTGGAGCATCACTTGGGCTTGTTGGAGTTCGCCGCTCAACCCCGTCATCAGGCCGCGCGCCCGCACGTTCAGCTGCTCAAGGTCCGCGTCCGTCACCGGGGGCTTCTCCGGCAGCCTGCTCCCCGCCACGGCCTTCGGGTCGGCGAGCACCGCCTCGTACGCCTGCTTCTGTCGCACCTTCTCCGCGTACTCGTCGAAGAGCGGCTTGAGCTCGGCGCGGGTGCTGCCGATGGCGCGGGTGGCGGCGGCGAGCGCGTCGTAGTTCGCGGCGGCGGCGTCGTGGGTGCGCTGCACCTGGTCGATGAGCTGGTCGAGTTCGCCGAGGTACGCGCGCGCGGCGGCGTTGGTTTCCGGCGGCCACGCCTCGGCGAGCCCGCGCCGGTATTCTCGCAACCGGCTGACGTGGGCCAGGGCGAGGTCGCAGACCTTGCGCCAGCCGGCGACCTGCTTCCACTGGCCGGTGGTGTCCTGGTCCTGGAGGCACGCCCACATGCTGAGCACGTCCATGAGGCGCCAGTCGGTGAGCCCGGAGGTGCGCCCGCTGCCCCGTTCGATCACGGCAGGACCACCCGGCCCTGGTCGGTTGCCGTGGGATCGGTCAGCGGCGGCACCGGGCGGGCGGTCGTCGCGGACGGGGTGGCCAACGCCCGTTCCACGTCGGTGACCCGGGCCGAGGAGAAGGCGTCCGAGTCGCCGTAGGTCGTCGCGATGTGGCCGGCGGCGCCGGCGAGCCGGCCGGTGGCCGGGGCCAGGTCCCAGACCATGGTGACGGTGGCCTTCTGGGTCTCGTGGTGGGCCTGGAGGAACTGGACCAGCTCGATGAACGCGTCGGCCGGGTTGGGGACCGGGGCCTTCATGTCGTCGGCGATGTACGACAGGTGGGGCGCGTAGTTGCGGGTGACCTCGTCCTGGAGCCGGTCGGCGAACTCGCGCATCCGTCGGATGTCGGCTTCGATGCCGCCGTAGTCACGCAGCCAGCCGGCCGGCTGGTTGTCCTCCGGGATCATCGACCCTCCCTGCCCGTCACCGCACGGTTTCCCTGAGTGAGGTTAATCGCTCGGCGCGGATCCCGGCAGTCCTGATGCGGGGCTGCGTACCCGGGAAGGTCAGCGGGGGAGGCCGGAGGCGCGCCACGCGCCGGGGCCGGCGGCCGGCGTGGCGCCGGCCGGGCGGGCGCTGCGCGCCCACTGCGACACCGTGGTCGGTGCGGGGGCCGCGGCCGGTCGGGCCCGCACCACGATCGCGCCGACCAGGGCGGCCAGTTCCTCGGCGGTGGGCACGCCGCGGACGATCCGGAACAGCGGCTCTTCGGCAGACATGCCGACAGGGTACGCGTCCAGAACTTGACCTTCACCGCACAGTGGCGTGCCGCCGGTGTACGAGTCCGGGCTGCCGGGTACGGTTTCCGGGATGTCTAGCGCGCTTCCCCAACTCGTCGCCGACCGGTACCGGCTCATCTCGCCGCTCGGCCAGGGCGGCATGGGTCGGGTGTGGAAGGCGCGCGACGAGGTACTGCACCGCGACGTGGCGATCAAGGAACTCGTCCCGCCGCCCAGCCTCACCCCGGAGGAGCGCCGCGAGATGCGGGAACGCTCGTTGCGGGAGGCCCGGGCCATCGCCCGGCTCAACAACGTCAACGTGGTCCGCATCTTCGACGTGCTGCGCACCGACGGCGATCCGTGGATCGTCATGGAATACGTGCCGTCGAAGTCGTTGCAGGACGCCATCGCCGAGGACGGCCCGGTGTCGGCGGCGAAGGCCGTCGAGATCGGTCTGGGGGTGCTGGGCGCGCTGAAGGCCGCGCACAAGGCCGGCATCATGCACCGCGACGTGAAGCCGGGCAACGTGCTGCTCGGCGACGACGGGCGTGTGGTGCTCACCGACTTCGGCCTGGCCACCATCCCGGGCGACCCGAACGTCACCCGCACCGGCATGGTGCTGGGCTCGCCCGCGTACATCGCGCCGGAACGGGCCAAGGACGGCACGGCGGGCCCGGAGGCCGACCTGTGGTCGCTGGGCGCCACGCTCTACGCGGCCGTGGAGGGCAAGTCGCCGTACGCCCGGCCGTCGGCGATCGCCACCCTCGCCGCGCTCGCCACCGAGCCGCTGCCGCCGCCGAAGAACGCCGGGCCGCTGAAGCCGGTGCTCCAGGGCCTGCTGCGCAAGGACCCGGAGGAGCGGATCACCGCCGAGATCGCGGAGCGCATGCTGCGCAAGGCCGCGGGGCGACGGGCCAAGGGCATCCCGCTGCTGGACGGCGTACGCCGGCCGGGGCCGAACGGCCCCCGCGGGCCGCGCCCGCCGCTGGTGCCGGCGCCGCGTCCGGCCGACGAGCAGGCCGAGCGGCCGGCGCCGCCGGCCCCGCGCAAGCCCGACGAGGGTACGTCCGCGGCTGCCGTCGCCGGTGCCGCGGCGGTGGCCGACGCCACGGCGAAGGTGCCGGCCGGCTCCGACGCCGCGCCGACCGCCAAGGTGGCCCCGCCGGTCGCCGAGCCGACCACCAAGCTCGACGACCCGCCGCCGGTCGACGTGACCCGGGTGGACGGTGCCGATCCGGCGCTCGACGAGACGCGGCTGGACGGCGAACCGGTGGTGGCGCCGCCGGCTCCGCCGAAGAACCCGACCTCCGTGCTGGCCGAGCCGGTCAGCCCGGCGCCGTCGGCGGGTCGGGCGGTGGTGGTCCCGGGCACGAAGCCGGAGCGCAACCGGCGCAACCTGCTGATCGGGGCGCTGGTCCTGGTGCTGCTGGTCGGCCTCGCGGTGGCCGTGCCGCTGCTCAACCGCGGTGACGATGACCGGGACGGTGGTGGCCAGCAGGCCGCCGCCACCTCGCCGGCGGCGGCTCCGCCCGGGCCGGGGACCAGCGCCGCGCCGACCTCGGCCGCGCCGAGCAGCGCCGCGCCCAGCCCCACCCCGTCCGCGACTCCCTCGGCGTCGGCGTCCGCCGGCGCCCTGCCCGCCGGTTGGCACTACTACAAGGGCTCGAACGGCTTCCAGGTGCCGATCCCCAACGGCTGGCAGGCCCGGCCCGGCAACCGGCAGGTCGTCCTCTACGAGGTCGGCGGGGCCCGCCGCGTGCTCTTCATCCAGTGGACCGACTCGCCCAAGAAGGACGCGTACGCGGACTGGCAGGCCCAGGAGTCGAGCCGGCGGAACTACGTCGACAACTACAAGTTGGTCGGGATCACCCGCTGCGACGGCTACTACCGCACCTGCGCCGACTGGGACTGGTTGGAGACGCGCAACGGCGGCACCCGCTTCCACGTGCGCAACCGGGGCGTGGCCACGGCCAGCAACCGGGGCTACGCCCTGCGCTGGGAGGTCCCGGCGAACGCCTGGGAGGCCAACCTGGCCGGCTGGGAGATCATCACCAAGGGCTTCAAGCCCGACCGGTCGAACTGACCCGGTAATCCCGCCGTTGCGAAACTGACTCGCATGGCCTTCCGTCCTCGGGGGTATTGAGACCCTCGACGACGGAAGGAGGTACGACATGGGTTACCGACGCAAGGACACCGGTCCCCGGCTGGCGCTGTGGATGCTGGTCGCCCTCGGGGACGTGGTCCTGCTGCTGATCAGCGCCGGTCTCTCGGCGCCGGTCGCGGTGCTCGGTGTCGTCGCCCTCGCCGTTGCGGGGGTGGCGACGTGGCGGCTGGCCCGCCGGACCACTCTGGCCGGGCGGGGCGCGGTCCCCGTGCCGGTCGGCTCGCGACGCAGGGCGTGACCCGGGCGGTCAGAACGGCAGTGGCGGCAGCCGGACCAGCTATCGACCTCGGTCGTAGCCGATCCCGCTGCCGCCGACTGGCGACCGTCAGGGCTGGTCAGGTGTTGTTGGCCAGGGCGATCAGCCGGGTCCGGTCGCCGTTCCAGTAGTTGCGGTCGACGTTGCCGCTGATCCCGGAGACGGCGCCGGTGCTGGTGTACTGCCAGAAGCTCCAGAACGGGGCGCCGGCCGGCAGGGCGCCCACCGTGCTGGACCACCGGGCGACCCACAGCGGGTGGTTGGCCCACGGCGCGGTCCAGCTGCCGGTGCACTGGTTCCACCAGCTGGTGGTGGTGTAGATGACGGCGTACCGGCCGGTGCGGGACCGGTAGGTGTTGAGGAAGTCCTGGACCCAGTTGCGCATGCCGGTCGTGGTCAGGCCGTAGCAGTAGCCGCCCGCGTACGGGTTGGCCTCCAGGTCGAGGGCGGCGGGCAGCGTGCGGCTGTCGGCGGACCAGGCGCCGCCGTTGGAGGCCAGGTAGTTGGCCTGGGTCGAGCCGGCGGAGATGTTCGGCCGGGCGAAGTGGTACGCCCCGCGGATCACCCCGGCGTTGTAGGCGTTGACGTAGTTCGCGTTGAAGTTCGGGTCCTTGTAGCTCGTGCCCTCGGTGGCCTTGATGAAGGCGAACTGGATCCCGGCGTTCCGCACGCTGGTCCAGTTGATGCTGCCCTGGTAGCGCGACACGTCGATGCCGGGGGTGGTGGCCGCGGCGGCCGGTCCGGCGGTCGCGAACAGGGCCGCCGCCGCGGTGGCGGCGACGGTCAGGCCGGCGGCGAGCAACCGGCGCACGGAGAGTCTGGTACGTGCCATCGATGCCTCCAAGGACGTCCAATGATTGACGCCTATCTTTGGAGGTAAGTGCCCTAGATCGCAAGAGGGCTTAAAGAATTTTTCATAGACGATCGTCGTCGCCTCGGTGCCCCGGGCGGGAAGGTTCAGCGAAGGGAATCGGGGTCGATCGACCAGCGGAAGGGCTGGGAGAGGGCCAGCGTCTCACCCGCCTTGGCGACCCGGTCCTCGACGTAGCGCGCGCCGTGCGAAGGGCTCCAGCGGAGCGGCACTCACCGGCGTTCACTCCCGACCCGATCGCCACCCGAGCAGTCTCACAGCTTACGAGGCTGCATCGGTCGAACGAGACAGCTCGGGCCGGTAGGCTCCCCGCCCATGCCCCTGATCGACGGCCTCACCACCCTCTGGGACAAGCTGCTCGGCGCCCAGCCGGACCCGCCGCCGCTGCTGGTGCTGCTCACCGCCGTCGTCGCGGTGGTGGTGGTCGCCACCCGGTTGCCCTGGCGGATCGCGCGCAACGCCGTGACCATCGCCCACGAGGGTGGCCACGCGCTCGTGGCCCTGCTGACCGGCCGGAAGCTGCGCGGCATCCGGCTGCACTCGGACACCTCGGGCCTCACCCTCTCCGCCGGCCGCCCCTCCGGCCCCGGAATGATCCTCACCCTGCTCGCCGGATACGTGGCCCCGTCGCTGATCGGTCTCGCCGGGGCGTGGCTGCTCGCCGGCAACCGCATCACCCTGCTGCTCTGGGTGGCGGTGGTGCTGCTGCTGGCCATGCTCGTGATGATCCGCAACGTCTTCGGCGTGCTGTCGCTGCTGGTCACCGGCGGCGTGGTGCTGGCCGTCTCCTGGTACGCCGCGCCGCAGGTGCAGGCGGCGTTCGCCTGGACGTCGGTCTGGTTCCTCCTCTTCGGCGGCGTCCGCCCGGTGATCGAGCTGCAACGGCTGCGCAGCCGGGGGCGGATGCCCGAGTCCGACGCGGACCAGCTCGCCCGGCTCACCCCGTTCCCGCCGCTGTTCTGGGTGACCGTGTTCCTGCTGGTCAGCCTGGCCGCGCTCGGCGCCGGCGCGCTGCTGCTGGCCGGCCCGATCCTCACCGACGCCGGTTTGACCGTCTGAGCCGCACCTCGCCCGCCCTTCCCGGTGTGGAGTGGATCACAGGGCGGCGCGGGGCGGGGAGGGGCAGAATCGGACGGGTGCGATACGTGATCATCGGGGCGGGCGCGGTCGGCGGCACCATCGGCGTACGGCTGGGGGAGGCCGGCCGCGACGTGACGCTGGTGGCCCGCGGCGCGCACCTGGACGCGCTCCGGGAGCGGGGTCTGACCCTGCGCACGCCGGACGGCACGGTGACCAGCCGGCTGCCCGCGGTGGCCGGGCCGGACGGCCGCCCGCTGCCGGCGGACACCGTGCTGGTGCTCACGGTCAAGTCCCAGGACACCGGGGCGGCCCTGGCTACCTGGGTGGACACCCCGGTCGAGGGCGGCGGCACGGCGGGCGAGCGACTGCCCGTCGTGCTGGCCCAGAACGGCGTCGCCAACGAGCCGGCCGCGCTGCGGCTGTTCGCCCGGGTGCACCCGGTCTGCGTCTGGCTGCCCGCCACCCACCTGGAACCCGGCGTGGTGGTGGCGAACGGGTACCCCCACCCGGGGATGCTGCACGTCGGCCGCTACCCGTCCGGGGCGGACGACACCAGCCATGCGGTCGCCGCCGACCTGACCGCCGCCGGGTTCGTGGCGCCGGTCTGCGACGACGTGATGCGCTGGAAGTACGGGAAGCTCCTCGCCAACCTCGGCAACGGCCTTCAGGCGCTGCTCGGCCCGGAGGTGCCCGAGCCGCTGGCCGCCCGGGTACGCGCCGAGGGGGAGGCCGCCCTGGCCGCCGCCGGCATCGCGCACACCACCCGCGCCGAGGAGGCCGCCGAGCGGGGCGACCGGGTGGGGCACCGGCCGGTCGACGGCGAGGAGCGGGCCGGCGGCTCCACGTGGCAGAGCCTGGCCCGGGGCGCCGGCTCCGCGGAGGCGGACCACCTCAACGGCGAGATCGTGTTGCTCGGCCGGCTGCACGGGGTGCCCACCCCGGCCAACGCGGCGGTCCAGGTCGCCGTCCGCCGTGCGGTCCGCGAGGGGATCCCGGCCGGCGGCTTCCCGGTGGCCGAGCTGGAGAAAATGGTCGGCTGACCGGGCAACCGCGGCCCGGGTGCCAGGCGTCTCCCCTGCGACCGCCACGGGGGAGGTAGCAGGGTGCCGGACGTCGACGGGTTCGACGAGTTCTACCGGGGCAGCCGACAACGGCTGCTCGGCTTCGTCTTCGTGCTCACCGGCAACCTCGCCGAGGCCCAGGACGCCGTGCAGGAGGCGTACATCCGGGCCTGGCAGCGCTGGTCGACCGTGCGCGGGTACGACGACCCGGAGGCGTGGGTGCGGGTGGTGGCCAGCCGGATCGCGGTGAGCCGCTGGCGCAGCCTGCGGAGCCGGGCCCGGGCCTACCTGCGGCACGGCGCGGAGGAGAGCATCCCGGGGCCGAGTACCGACACGGTCGAGGTGGTGGCGGCGCTGCGCCGGCTCCCCGAGGAGCAGCGCACCGCCATCGCGCTCTACTACCTGTGCGGCATGCCGGTGGCCGAGGTGGCCCGGGAGACCGAGGCGCCGGTCGGCACGGTCAAGGCGCGGCTCTCCCGGGGGCGCGCCGCGCTCGCCGGGCTGCTCGCGGTCGTGGATCTGGAGGAGGCCGCAGATGCGTGACGATGACCTGACCTTCGTCGAGCTGGTGCAGCGGGAGCTGCACACGGTCCGCTGGCCGGAGCCGGCCGAGATCCGGGCGCGGGGCCGGCGGCGCAGCCGGCTCACGGCGCTGGCGGCGGCGGTGTCCGTGCTGGCGGTGGCTGCCGGTTCCGCCGTCGCGGTGGCCGCCCATTCCCCGACGACGCCCACGCTCGCGGCCGTTCGGGGCGCGTCCGGTGAGCGCGCCGGGGTGCCGCAGGAGGCGTTGCTGGCCGAGGCTGACCTGCCGGTGCCGGCCGACATGGAACTCGGTGAGTCGGGTGCCCGGGAGCCGGTGGAGATCGACAAGCTGCTGGTGACCTGCGCCAGGGAGCAGGGCGAGCCTGTGGCCCCGGTGGTCTCCCGGCACTCACGGTCCCGGAGCCTGCTCCGGAACCTGGCGGCGGGGCAGAGCAACACGGCGCCGATGCCGCTGCTCACACAGGATCTGTACCGGGTCGAGCCCGGAGGGGCGGACCGGGTCTTCACCGACCTGGACCGCTACGTGACGAGCTGCTCGACCTGGCGGCAGACGACACCGGTGCTGCGGGACGGGCAGGCCGGGCAGGTGTCGATCGTGTACGGCTGGCAGGTGGCGGCGCGGGACTTCGCCGGCGACCGGGCGGTCCTGCTTCGCCACACGGAGAAGGCCGCGGAGCCCGATGAGCCGCTCATCCAGCCGGAGTCCGGGGAGACCGTGCGGGTGGTGGTGCAGGTCGGCGACCTGATCACGGTGTTCGGGCCGCTGAACGGGCCGGTCTCGCACACGTCCGGGGAGCTACCGCTGTTCACCGACGGCGAGCTGCGCGGGCTGGCCCGTACCGCAGCCGAGCGGATGTGCGCCGCCGCCAACCCGCCCTGCTGACGCGGCGGCCCCCCACCGCCCTTCGGGGTGGGGGGCCGCCGCGAGCGTCCGCGTCAGAGCGGGATGTTGCCGTGCTTCTTCGGCGGGAGGGTCTCGCGCTTGGTGCGCAGCACCCGCAGCGCCCGCACGATCTGGGTCCGCGTCTCGTGCGGCGGGATGACCCCGTCGACGTACCCGCGCTCGGCGGCGATGTACGGGTTGGCCAGGGTGTCCTCGTACTCGGCGATCTTCTCGGCCCGGACGGCGGCCGGGTCCTCGGCGTTGGCCAGCTCGGAGCGGTAGAGGATGTTCACCGCGCCCTGCGCGCCCATGACCGCGATCTGGGCGGTCGGCCAGGCGAAGTTCAGGTCCGCCCCGAGGTGCTTGGAGCCCATGACGTCGTACGCCCCGCCGTACGCCTTGCGGGTGATGACGGTGACCTTCGGGACGGTGGCCTCGGCGTACGCGTAGATGAGCTTCGCGCCGCGGCGGATGATGCCGTCCCACTCCTGCCCGGTGCCGGGGAGGAAGCCGGGGACGTCCACGAAGGTCAGCACCGGGACGTTGAACGCGTCGCAGGTGCGCACGAACCGGGCCGCCTTCTCCGAGGCGGCGATGTCGAGGGTGCCGGCGAACTGCATCGGCTGGTTGGCGACCACGCCGACCGGGCGCCCCTCGACCCGGCCGAAGCCGACCACCATGTTCTGTGCGTAGAGCGGCTGGACCTCCAGGAACTCGCCGTCGTCGAGGACGTGCTCGATGACCCGGTGCATGTCGTACGGCTGGTTGGCCGAGTCCGGAATCAGCGTGTCCAGCTCCCGGTCCTCGTCCGTGATGTCGAGATCCACATCAGCGGAGAAGACGACCGGCTCGTCCAGGTTGTTCGACGGCAGGTACGACAGCAGCGCCTTCACGTACTCGATCGCGTCCTCCTCGTCGGTGCCGAGGTAGTGCGCGTTGCCGCTGCGGGCGTTGTGGGTGCGGGCGCCGCCCAGCTCCTCCATGCCCACGTCCTCGCCGGTGACCGTCTTGATGACGTCGGGGCCGGTGATGAACATGTGCGAGGTCTGGTCGACCATCACGGTGAAGTCGGTGACCGCCGGGGAGTAGACCGCGCCACCCGCGCACGGGCCCATGATCAGCGAGATCTGCGGGATGACGCCGCTGGCCCGCACGTTGCGGAAGAAGATCTCGCCGTAGAGGCCGAGCGAGGCGACGCCCTCCTGGATCCGCGCGCCGCCCGAGTCGTTGATGCCCACGACCGGGCAGCCGATCTTCATGGCGAGGTCCATCAGCTTGACGATCTTCTCGCCGAAGACCTCGCCGAGGGAGCCGCCGAAGACGGTGAAGTCCTGCGCGAAGACGCAGACCTGCCGGCCGTCCACCGTGCCGTAGCCGGTCACCACGCCGTCCCCGTACGGGCGGGTCTTCTCCAGCCCGAAGTTGGTCGAGCGGTGCCGCGCGAATTCGTCCAGCTCGACGAAGGAGCCCTCGTCGAGGAGCATCTCGATCCGCTCCCGAGCGGTCTTCTTGCCCCGCGCGTGCTGCTTCTCGACCGCGCGTGCCGACCCGGCGTGCACCGCCTCGTCGAGCCGTCGCTCCAGGTCCGCCAGCTTGCCGGCGGTCGTGTGGATGTTGATCCCGGTCTCGGTAGTCACCCAGGGAATATAACGATGGTTCAGGTGGGTGACGCTGTGCAGTGCGCCTCACCGCTTCGGGGCGACCGGCCGGCGTGCGGGCCGTAGGCTGGCGGGATGCCCGGCTCGCCGTACACGGATCTGGACCGCCCGCCCCTGTCCGCGGCCCGGCTGCGGCGCGCGCTGGTCGCCCCGAACGGGCCCTGGCGCCGGCTGGAGCTGCGCGCCGAGACCGGCTCGACCAACGCCGACGTGGCCGAGGCCGCCCGGGCCGGCGAACCGGAGGGCCTGGTGGTGGTCGCCGAGCGGCAGACCGCCGGCCGGGGCCGGCGCGGCCGGGTCTGGCAGTCGCCGCCGCGGGCCGGCCTCGCGACCAGCGTCCTGCTCCGGCCCGGTGAGGCCGACGCGGAACGCGGCTGGTCGCCTGTGCCACCGCAGGGGTACGGCTGGCTGCCGCTGCTGGCCGGTGTCGCGCTGGTCGAGGCGGTGGCCCTGCTGGCCGAGCTGGACGCCCGGCTCAAGTGGCCCAACGACCTGCTGCTGGACGGCGCGAAGTGCGCCGGCGTGCTCGCCGAGGCGGTGCCCGGTGCGGGGCCGGACCAGCCGCCGGCCATCGTGGTCGGCATCGGCCTCAACGTGACCCTGCGGGCCGACGAGCTGCCGGAGAACCCCACCGGGCTGCCGGCCACCTCGCTCCAGCTCGCCGGTGCCACCGCCACCGACCGGGACCCGCTGCTGCGCGCCCTGCTCCGCTCGCTCGCCGACTGGTACGAGCGCTGGCGGGACGCCGGGGGCGACGCGGTCGCCAGCGGCCTGCGGGACGCCTACCTGGCGGGCTGCGCCACGGTCGGCCGGGAGGTCCGGGTGCTGCTCCCGGACGGCCGGGAGGTGCGCGGCGCCGCCACCGGTGTGGACCCGGACGGGCAGTTGCTGGTCGCCGGCCCGGAGGGCGAGCTCCGCCTCGCGGCGGGCGACGTGCTGCACCTGCGCTGAGCACCCTCCGCGCGGCCGATCCCGCAGGATGCGCCGACCGGTTACGGTCAGCGCGTCCTGTTCTGCGAGGAGGTTCCCGTGGCGTTCCCCGAAGACGTGCTCACCGAGGACGAGCACGTCGTGCTGCATCTCCACCCGCACTGGAAGGCCCTGATCCGGCCGATCCTGGTGCTGGTGCTCGCCGTCGCGGCGGTGGTCGCGGGCTGGGTCCTGCTGCCCGAGGGCGACGGCGGCACCATCGCGCTCTACGTGATCGCCGCGCTCGGCCTGGTGCTGGTGTTCTGGCTGGGGCTGTGGCCGTTCCTGGTCTGGCGCACCACCCACTACCTCTTCACCAACGAGCGGGTGCTGCTCCAGGAGGGGGTGTTCTCCCGCAACCGGCGGGACCTGCCGCTGACCCGGATCAACGACCACGCCATGCACCAGAAGTTCCTGGAGCGGATGCTCGGCTGCGGCACGCTGACCATCGAGTCCGCCGGTGAGCGCGGCCAGTCGGTGCTCAACGACGTGCCGCACGTCGACAAGGTCCAGACCAAGCTCTACGAGCTGGTCGAGGCCCACCACGACCGGCACAGCCTGGGCGACGGCGAGATGCGCGACATCCTGGCCGACATGACCGAGGGCAAGCCGCTGCGCGACCCCTCCGCCTGATCCCGGAACGTTCCGGCGCCCGCCGGGCGGGCGCCGGAACGCCGGGTGGGAGTCAGTGGCGCGGGGCGCGGCGCGGGGTGGGCTGGAGTTCGGCGGCCAGTTCGGCGTCCAGGTCGGCGCCGAGGGCGCGGCCCAGGCCGGCGTCGGCCGGTGCGGGGCGGATCTGGTGTGGTGGGTAGTCCCCCGCGCGGCGCTCGCCGAGCGGGCGCTCGGTCTCCTCCAGCTCGCTGACCGACTCGGCCAGCTCGGCCACCGGGTCCATCTCGGCCATGGTGTCCCACTCGTCGCGTGGAATGGCGTGCCAGGTCTCCGCGGCGTGCTTGGGCACCGGCTGGAACACGAACGTCCGGTAGGACCAGAAGCGGAAGAGGGTCGCCAGCAGGACGCCGCAGGTCTTCGCCACGTTCAACGCGAGCAGGCTGTGCACGCCGAGGCCGTACTTGGCCAGCGCCAGGACGCCCAGCTCGATGACGAGGCCGGCTCCGTTGAAGAGGAAGAACAGGACGTATTCGCGGCGAAGCGCCGATTTCGGCCGATCCCGGTACGTCCAGTGCCGGTTCATCAGATATGACGTGATCGTCGCGACGATGGTCGCGATGACGGTCGCCTTCAGCTGGCCGTTGCGGAAAACCGTGAGTGCCAGCGCATTGAACACCGCGTAATTGATGACGGTGTTGATGCCGCCGACGATGCCGAATTTGAGCGCCTCGTGGATGAACTTCTGCCAGCGCTCGGGCAGCAGACGGACATGAGGCATGCGGAACACCTTAGGGCAGTGGGCAGGGCCGGCTGGGCCCGGCAGGACGGGATGGGCGGCGGGTCACGCCCCGGACTCTCGGTCGCGGCTCGTCGCCGGAACGGGCGGATTTCCCGCCTCGACGAAAACGAACCGTCGGTACGACCAGAACCGGAACAGCGTCCCCAGGCCGGTGCCGACGATGAAGCTGGCGATGTTGTCGGCCAGCGGGGTCTGGAACACCTCGGGCCACACCGCGCCGAGGCCGTAGCGGCTGATGGCGAGACAGCCCACCGCGATGCCGAGGCCCACCCCGTTGAAGAAGAAGAACAGCGCGTACTCCCGCGCCGGGTGGGAGCGCTGGCGGTGCCGCCAGGTCCAGAACCGGTTGCCGAGGAACGCCAGGGAGGCCGCGACCACGGTGGAGACGGTCTTGGCCGCCACCGGCGGCATGTGCCGCACGCTTGCCAGGTAGTTGAAGAGAGCGAGGTCGACGAGGAAGGCGAAGCCACCCACCGTGGCGAACTTGCTCATCTCACGGACCAGATGACCGAAGCGGTCGATCAGTGCCCCGATCAGACCTCGACGGGTCTGCGGAGCCCCCGGTTGATCCCCGGTCATCGTCGCTGCCACCCGCCGAGAGTACCGGGTGCGCGCTGCGGCGACGGGCCGCAACGGCGAGTCGGCGGTCCGCCGCCCCGGCGCCCCGCCTGCCGGGCGGTCCGACGCGTCCCGCGCCCTTTCCGGTGACCGCCGTCCGTTTTCGATATCCGTGAGCGCAGCGTAACCGCGAGTGGCGGAATTGTGGAGCGGATCACGGAATCGTCGTTCGGGTCAGGCCGGTCGACTTCGACCCGTCAGGCGGCTCCGGGAGGTTGGCGGCGTACCGGGTCGTCGGAGGTTCTCCGCAAGATTTGCGTGAAACTGCGCGCGAAAGCGGGTAAGAGATCGCGATGCCGCAGCGTGGCCGTACCTTGTGCAGTTCTTCACAACCAGTCCCACTGACTGGGGAGGCAGCCCGGTTTACGCTGAGCCCAATCCCAGGTTTCCACGAAGGCGACGCACCGGCTCGCCAGAACTCGTGCATCCCATACATCGGTCAGCGTCGACCACAAGGAGATGTGACATGGTTGCTCCGGCTACTGTTCGGGGTATCGATCAGGCCCCGACGTCCCACCCCAAACTGCTCGCCTGGGTACGTGAGGTCGCGGAACTGACCACCCCCGACCGGGTGGTCTGGGTGGACGGGTCCGATGAGGAGTGGCGCCGCCTCACCGACGAGCTCGTCGACAAGGGCACCCTGATCCGGCTGAACCCCGAGAAGAAGCCCAACTCGTTCTACGCGCGGACGGACCCGACGGACGTCGCGCGGGTCGAGGAGCGCACCTTCATCTGCTCCGTCGACGAGGCGGACGCCGGCCCCACCAACAACTGGATGGCGCCGGCCGAGATGAAGCGGACGATGACGGAGCTGTACCGCGGGTCCATGCGCGGGCGCACCATGTACGTCATCCCGTTCTGCATGGGGCCGGTCGAGGCGGAGAGCCCGATGTTCGGCGTCGAGATCACCGACAGCCCGTACGTGGTCGCCTCGATGCGCATCATGACCCGGATGGGCGAGAAGGTCCTCGAGGCGATGGGCGACGACGCCGACTTCGTGCACGCGCTGCACTCGATCGGCGCCCCGCTCGAGCCCGGCCAGCAGGACGTGGCCTGGCCGTGCAACGAGACCAAGTACATCTCGCACTTCCCGGAGAGCCGGGAGATCTGGTCCTTCGGCTCCGGCTACGGCGGCAACTCGCTGCTCGGCAAGAAGTGCTACTCGCTGCGGATCGCCAGCGTCATGGGCCGCGACGAGGGCTGGCTCGCCGAGCACATGCTGATCCTCAAGATCACTTCGCCCGAGGGCCGGGTCTACCACATCGCGGGCGCCTTCCCGTCCGCCTGCGGCAAGACCAACCTGGCCATGCTGGAGCCGACCATCCCGGGCTGGAAGGTCGAGACCATCGGCGACGACATCGCCTGGATGCGGTTCGGCCCGGACGGCCGCCTCTACGCGGTCAACCCGGAGTACGGCCTCTTCGGCGTCGCCCCGGGCACCGACTGGAAGACCAACGCCAACGCCATGCGGACGCTGGACCGCGGCAACTCCGTCTTCACCAACGTGGCGCTCACCGACGACGGCGACATCTGGTGGGAGGGCATGGGTGAGCCGCCGGCGCACCTGATCGACTGGAAGGGCAACGACTGGACGCCGGAGAGCGACAGCCTCTCCTCGCACGCGAACAGCCGGTTCTGCACCCCGATCACGCAGTGCCCCATTCTCGCCGACGACTACTACGACCCGAACGGCGTCCCGATCGACGCGATCCTGTTCGGCGGCCGGCGCCGGGACACCATCCCGCTGGTCACCGAGGCCCGCGACTGGGTGCACGGCGTCTACATGGGCGCGACGCTCTCCTCGGAGACCACCGCCGCCGCCTCCGGCGCCGTCGGCGTGGTCCGCCGCGACCCGATGGCCATGCTGCCGTTCATCGGCTACCACGCCGGCGACTACTTCCGGCACTGGATCGAGATGGGCAAGGGCGCCGACGGCGACGAGGCCAAGCTGCCCAAGATCTACTACGTCAACTGGTTCCGCAAGGACCCCGAGGGCAACTTCCTCTGGCCGGGCTTCGGCGAGAACTCCCGGGTGCTCAAGTGGGTCATCGAGCGCCTGGAGGGTCGCGCCGAGGCGGTCGAGACCCCGATCGGCATGGTTCCGGCCCAGGACGCGCTCGACGTCGACGGCCTGGACATGACCCCGGAGGACGTGCGGATCGCGCTCAAGGTCGACCCGGAGGAGTGGCGCAACGAGCTGCCGCTGGTCACCGAGTGGTTCGAGAAGTTCGGCGACAAGCTCCCCGGCGTCCTCTGGGCCGAGCTGGACGCGCTGCGCGCCCGGCTCGACGCGGTGCCGCAGAAGTAGAGGTGTGACGCGAGCCCGCACCGGGCAACACGGGATGCCATGAGGACGGCCGCCGAACCTGTCGAGGTCCGGCGGCCGTCCGCCGTCCGGGCGCTGACCGTCCTGCTCGCCGTCACGGCGGCGGCCACCGTCGTGGTCGAGCTGCTCAACTACTGGTACGCCCCGGAGCAGGAGGTCGGGCTCGCCGTCCGCACCGGCTGGGCCATGCTGCGGTCGCTGGGCTTCCTGCTGCTGATCGGGCACGTCAAGCGGGGCCGGGTGGTGGCGAAGCCGTTCGGGCTCATCCTGTCGGTGACCACGGTCTTCGCGGTGGGTCGGCTGGTCGTACCCCGGGCGGGGGTGCCGCCGCTGCCCGGCCTGCTCGGCTTCGCGGTGCTCACCGCGCTCTGCGTCGCGGTGGTGGTGCTGCTCTACCGCTCCGAGGCGGTCGGTGGGCACCTGGTCCGGCACCGCAAGGGCCTGGTCGTCGAGGGCGGGGTGATCTCCTGGCGGGAGGTCGTCCCGAAGCGCCCGCCGGTCACCGGCTGGCTGCTCACGGCCCGGGTCGCCGCGTTCACCTACAGCCCGCTGATGCTGGTTCCGGCCCTGGTGGCGACCGGCTCCATCCTCGACGGGCGGATCAGCGCCGTGCCGGCCGTGCTGTTCTGGTTCGCCGCCGGCATCGCGGTCAGCTACGCGGTGCTCTTCTGCACCGCCTTCCTGCTGCGCGACCGCCGGTGGGCCCGCAAGCTCCTGGTCGTCATCACCCTGACCACCCTGGCCGTGGACCTCCCCCTCTGCTGGTGGCTCCTGGGCACGGACGGCCTGATCCGGGACGGCGCCCCCCTCGTGACAGCAGCCCTGCTGACCCTGTACTCCCTCCACCGCGCAACCCCCACCCCACCCACCCCATCCCCTTCGCCGCGTTGATCAAGAGGTTTGCGTCAGGAATCGGCCCCGTTCTTAAGCCAAACCTATTATAAAAAACCCTTGGTGGGGTGTTTT